>NZ_JAKFCQ010000104.1:0-21857 GCF_036676585.1 Robertmurraya sp. | reverse complement strand
ACTATTGGAACGCTTGTTACTTTGGCATTAGGCACTGCTTGGCTAAAGATTGCTGCCGAGCTTTCTTGGTCAGCTGCTTTTGCAGGAGGATTTACTCCATTTATCATTGTTGGGTTAATCAAGTCTGTCCTTGCTTCGTGGATTGGTATCTTAGTTCGAAACCGATTAATTTCTGCTAGGCTATTGTTTTCAGAAATAAAAGACCAACCAAAATCAGCCTAAAAAATTCAGTACGGAAGCAATACCTTAAAAAACAGGAAGGAACTGGATTAAAGTACATACTACGTCTGTTTATTATAAGGAAAATAATGTTAAAATGAAGCTAACGATTATTGCAGGAGGGTTAGTGCGTTTATTTTGGTTTCTTTAATTGGTACATGCTTCAGCTCCATCCCAGGGAAAGGCAAATAAATAGTGATACGCACACCATTTATACGGTTTCAGAAGAGAAGACCGATCATTTGATTGAGTTAGTTGACTAGGGAAAATTTTTAGGGAATTCTAGAATCTTAGATACAGCTCATTATATCCGTTCATCCTTTGTGAGGAGTGACTACAAATGCTTAATTCAAATGAAAAGATTTACCCTGAGTGCTCTTTCAAATCCAGAACAGTAGAGGTTGGCGGACTTACGAAATGGGAACTAATCGAGAAACTGAAAAAAACCTCTATCTTGATTAATGAGTTTGGAGAGAGGCTGTTGGCTGATGATAAGTTTACGACCTCTGAAACCAAGTATATCCTGCAGACGGTTGAACTAACCGTTGAGAATCTTGGCTTTCCTGATGGAGCTACTACGGATCAGATTTTTTACAGAGCGAAAGAACTTGGGTTAGAATTGTGTCCGATTGAGCTAGGTCCTTACCTAAGACTAGACTACCTAGACCAGCCTGAAGGGTCTTCAGGAAAATTACCAAAACATCAAGCACCATCAGGCTCGATCACCATCGCATCTGAGATACTAACGGAAGATGATGATTTTCCGAAAGGCTTTTATCTTAGACGAATAAACGGAGTATTGTGGCTACGTGGATACCTTGCTGACCATCTGCATGTTTGGAATCCTGAGGACCATTTTATCTTTTGCCAAAATGGAAGAAGTGAGAAATCATCAGGGATTTAAGGTGGGGTGAGTGAACTGAGGACAATTCTAAATCTATGCTTTCTCTTGTTATTGGTTTCCTGTCAATCGGTAAGTGATAGTTCTCATATTACGGAAGGAGACGTTGTAAAGGTGTTACAAGAGAGTGGTATTGTATTAGTTGAAGCAGATTTTTCACAAGCGAACGTTTTTGGGACCGTATTAAGAAATGTAATTCCAGGCACATATCTGTTAAATGAGAAACCGTTTTTTATTTATGAATTTGAAAATGAAAATGATCTTGAAAAGGGGATAAGGGAATTTGCTAAGAAAACCGCAACAATGGAATTGGTCTCTTCTAGTATGTTTGAAAAGAGAAATATCTTAATCTTTTATGTACATGAGCAAGATTTTGATTCGAAAATTATCCCCTTTGAAAACGAAATACAAGGAGCATTAGATAGTATAAGTGAGGGATAAAAGATTTAAAGATTGTCTCACAACTTCTCTAACGAATAAGTTTTTATAGGAGGATAACCATGAATATCCTAAAAAAGGTGGTCATAATTACTTTATTTACTATCCTTCTCAGCTCTTGCAATGATGTACATTCTAATCAAGATTGTCCTGATGGTGTAATTGAATGGGTTGATATGATAATGATTCAAGATATAAAATATCAACATCATATCTCGGAACCTGCTTACGAGGATACTCCTATTACCATTGAAAAGGGTAAAAAACTTGGTGAAGTGATCTATAAAATGGATGATAGTGCTTGTAGTAATCATCAGATGGTAAATGGAGATGCCACTTACCTACAAGCAGGTACAGCCATTTATGAAATAAAAGGATATCCATCTACACTGGCTATTACTGCAAATGATAAGGTGTATATTGTTGACACAAATAAGAAGGCAAAAACAGCAGGCGAACTTTACCCATTGGAAAAATTAGTGAAAAATATATACATTGAAAGTACTGAAGATGGTCGTCGAATCCATACTTTCTCCCAATCTTCTAAGGATAACTTCCTAAATGCATGGTCTAATTTAAAATTAGAAGATATTGAAACTCTCAACATAACAGAACAACAAGATCGAAGTCGAGTTTTTCTAGAAATTGAACTTAACAATGGGGTTACTTTTAGAGAAGTCTATTGGACTGAATCCAACACATTTCGTTCTGGTGTGGTGGGAAATAAACAAATTAGGGATATTCTCGAATATGAGTTATCAAGTCTAAGAAAGTGAAAAAATGGATCATGGGGACAGGTGCACTGTCCCTTTTTGTTTAATCATCTTCCTTGTTCCACTGGTTTTAGGGGATTTATACTCAAACATCATTTTGCTGTAGGTTCAACTGAATAATAATTATTTAAATGACAAAAATTATGGAGGATGTAGGAGTTCAGGAGGGAATAACATGTTAAATATCATAGAAACTATCATGGATGCTATGAAATCGCAATCAGACCAGGACAAAGACCAACCTCTTCATGTTGGAGAAGTGATGGCATGCTGGATTTATTTATCAGGCCTTGAATTAGCGAAAGTATCTGTTCAAGCAGGGATCAATACCACATCTGATGAGGAACTAAAAGCAATTCTCGAAGAAGATTTGAAATTAGGGAACAGTCAAAGGGAAAGGCTCCATGATTTCATGGTTAAGGCAGGGATTCCGTTACCTTCTGCGCCGGAAGATATGCCAAAATCGGATTCTAACAGTATTCCCCCAGGTGTTAAATTAACGGATGATGTACTGGCAAACGAATTATCCTTAAAAATTGTTAGTTTAATTATGCAAGCTGCAGGTGCTGCTTCTGAATCCATACGTACAGATGTTGGTTTAATGTTTATTCAGTTTCAAACTGAGAAATTTGCATTCGCTACTAGACTAAAACACTTAATGCGTAAGCGCGGTTGGATTAGAGTACCACCGTTTTATCTGCCACCTGGTTCCTCGACTTAATAGGGAAATATATATTTGTGTTTACATAATATAGCTAAAGAAAGGACTCGCTATTACTACGTAAATAATTGGATCGAAAAAATCTCAAAACCTGTTCTACTATGTAAATCATACTAACTTTTCTTTAATGTCACACATAATATAAAAATTAGTACATCACTTATATATTAGTGGTGTACTTTTTTATTTATATGACCTCATTTACTACGCCAACAATTAATAGGAAATTGTGGAATAAGTAAAAAAGCTCTCAAATTGAGAGCTCTAATTAAATTAAAATAAGCCTGCTTCTTTAGCAGCCTCAAAACTATCTCTAGCAAATTCAAAAGGATTATCAATTTTTTCCCAGTGGATATACATTAGTCTTGGTTCATCGAATAACCAATGGTTGTGTAGAGCTGTAACTATTATATCTCTTTTTCGAAGAGCTGATATAAAAGGATTAATTTCCTTTTGAAGAATGACTGTTTCACCTAGATTAAGTGTTGTCCCATTTTGTTGATTCTCAAATGATAATGCAAACGGTAAAGCTAATGGGGATCTTGTTCTTCTATTGAGGATCGATGCATCAATGTTTCTTAGTCTTGAAACGACACATACTCCATTTGAGACTTGAGCAGTACCACCTATAATTCTAGCTAATCTTTCACAACTTGATGACATTATTTTTCACCTCCTTACAATCAAGATATGTAAGAAGGTACAAGCTTGTATAGGTATCCATATATTTAATGAAAAATAGTTAAAATCAATTATTGTTCTATAAAAACTCTCCCCGTTTTGCATGGAAAAGGTCAAAAAAAGAGGGAAGGTAGTCAATAAATTATTATAAACATCCAAACCACGTATGAAATAATGAAAACGCTAACATTTTGTTGTATAAAAACGATTACGGCTAAACGCGGTTAGATCTAATGAGGCAACCCTCATCTAGCTAACATAATATTCCGTGAAAAGGAGGCTACTAGTACTTAGTAATTAGCACAAAATGACATCTACTTAGAACAACCTTTAGTCAACCTAATCTAGTACGAAGGGAAGGGAAGAGTATAAACATGACTAGAAAAAGAAAAACGTTTAAAAAAATCATCGGAAGTATCTGTGTGACTTCCATGCTGTTTGGTTCAGTGGCGTTTGTGGATACTACGGAAACTAGAGCGGAAGTGACGACAAAAACCATCACCATTGACGGCGACAATGTAGATAAATACAACCGTTTTAAAGGCTTTGGGACCGTAACCGCCAATAACACCTCACGCCTCATGCTAGATTACAAGGAAGAACATCCAGAAGAATACTGGGAAATGATGCATAAGCTGTTTAATAAAGATACCGGTGCAGGACTCACACATGTCAAAGTCGAGTTGGGGGCAGATGTGAATTCCTCTTCTGGAACCGAACCAGCCACGATGCGTTATGCGGATGAACCAGCGAATGTTCTTAGAGGAGCGGGCTTTCAATTTGCAGCGGATGCCAAATCGATCAACCCCGATATCACCGTTGAAATTTTACGATGGGGGGAACCGCGCTGGACATGGAATGGCGCGGCAAATAAGGAATACGAGAATCGCTACCAGTGGTATAAACAAACAATCGATGCAGTGTATAAAGAGTATGGATTTAAACTAGATTATGTCGGGATTTCTCAAAATGAGCGAGCCCAAAATAATAACGGGAAAAATGAGGTTGAATGGCTGAAATACTTTACAACTAAAATTAAAGAAGAGCCAAATTATGACTCAGACTATAAAGATATCAAAATAGTTGCCGCTGACGGATATCGAGATACATCCACCATTAGCCGGACACTTCTCAATAACCCGGATTTAATCGATGAAATTGATGTAATCAGCTCTCATTATGGACTCACAGGTTCGAATGAATTAACTCAGTTACAAAACAAATTAATTTCTGAAGGCAAACAGCCAAAAGAAAATTGGGTGTCGGAAGGAATTGCTCCGATGATCAATGCGCGTTACCGCGACAATATGGAGCCGCAGTATAAAGGACTAGGAGGAAAAGCAGGCATTATCGACGTCACGTCACGTATTATTTCGGTGTATTCCTGGACAGGAGCAGGAAGCAACCCACTTAACGCGGTTTCTTTTGATTTTCAACCTTCCGTTGCCGCCTTTTATGAAGGATCTGCCTATAATCCGAAGCATTTGATCAGTGCGTATGATCCATGGTCTGGATTTTACGAGGTGGACGGTGGATTGCAAGGCGTTCGTCATGTGATGAATTTTGTTGGCTATGATGATCACACCACACCTGAGAACGAGCGCTGGCAGTATGTGAAAGGCGCCACCTATAGCGATGGGGCATTTTTTGATGGCGGAGTAGATGTGGATACGAGTACTCATAACTATTTAACATTAAAGGACCCTGAGACCGATGACTACTCAACCGTATTTGCCAACAACACAAAAGAGACTCGAAAATATAAGATTGAAGCGAAAAATTTAGATGGGAAAGAAAATGCACCTGTCTACGTTTGGGAAACACGTGGACCCGATGAGGGAGAAGCAATTGATGCGAACTGGTTTAAGAAGGTGAAGGTCATTCAACCGGAAAATGGAGAATATGAGGTGGAGGTGAATCCTTATTCCATTGTAACAATCTCTACATTAGATAAGGAATCAGAAATCGAAGGCTTTGAATATGAGTCCGATCCAGTCGATGTATCAAAGGATACCATCCTCAAATTGCCATATACGGATGATTTTGAATACAAAAATTATCCTAAAGATGAAAAAGGTAGAGACTATGTGGATCGTCGAGGAGGAACCCCACGCTATACGACTGATCAGCTTGCTGCTTTTGAAGTGGTGAAATCAGCAACCCAACCCGTTTCTAGCGGTAGCGCCGTACGTGCGAATCTAGATATTCCAGATGCAAAAGCTCACGGAAATATGTTACAGCAGAAGATTACTCATGACATCATCGGTGCCGATTGGGCCGTTTGGGGAGGAACAGATGGATCCGCCTCTAACAGCAACCCAAACACGACTCTAGGTGATCATCGCTGGGTCAATTACAAAGCATCGTATGACTTTTTACTAGATACCCATACACCTGAGGTTGCTGGTAGAAGCAACTACGCGTTAATTGGTGTTCGACAAATGAAGGCTGGCGGAAATGATTCCTACGCACCATACAATGCACGTGTCTTTTCCAATGGAAATTACGAAATCTTGAAGCTTGGAAAAGTGGTGAAAAGCGGAACACTCGAAGGGTTTGATAATAAGGTTTGGCACAATCTTGCCTTCGAAGCTAAGGAAAATGAGTTTACCCTTTATGTGGATGGAGTAGAAATCGCTTCGTATACAGATGAGGATTCCACCGTCATGTCCGGAAGAATCGTTATAGGATCCGGATACTATGAAACTCTATATGATAATCTTCGTGTAGATCCGATCAAGGGGTACACCTATGAATCTTTGAAAATCGACAGTGCCCAAGGAAAGAAATACAGCTCCGAAGAAGAGGCGTTAAACCAGATTGATGCATTGAATCCGATTGGCTTTATTGGAAAATGGGACTATACACAAGCAGGTTACGCTCATTTTAACCGTACACAAATGATCGCCAAAACGGAGGTTCCTGTTTGGAACGGCGTAACAGTCGGTCACAGAGACTCCACCACCGTACAAGGAACGTTGAATAAAGTTTTTTACTCAAGCGGCTGGTCATCAAACAGTGCCAATGCTTGGGGAGCAGTAGGAACCTCGTTTGAAATTCCATTTAAAGGAACCGAGATCAGACTATTTGGAGAAACGAATCCATCCAATGGCAAGGCGGATGTGTATTTGGATGGACAATTAGTCGGTGAGGCAAACTACTTGAATAATAGCAGTATCACTCAGATGGTGTGGTCAGCACAGGATCTTGAAGATAAACCACATACCCTCAAGGTCGTAGCAAAAGAGAAGTATATTAGTTTTAGCAAAGCGGAGATTGAAACGAGCGACCCTGTCTTAGCCGTTAAGAAGTTAGGACCGAATGAGATCGTCAAAATATCGGATGAATCACTACTAGGCAACGAAGAAAATATCGTATATGCCTTTAGAAAGAACACGTCCTGGGGCTCCAATTCTACGAATGCGTGGGCCAGCTTTGCGGATGATCCGTATATTGTCATTAACTTTACAGGCAGCGGGATCGATTACTTAGCAGGGACAGGAGAGAAATCTCTCTATAATTTTGAACTAGACGGTACCGATATGGGGAACTTTGCTGTAGACTCCGGCACGGGCATACGGTATTCGGTGAGAGGGTTGGAAGAAAACCCTCATACGTTGAAGGTGTCACTAAAAGATAACGAACAAAAAGAAACGTTTATGGACTATAGAGGGGTCAATATCTACCATACTCCTACCTTTGTTCCAAACAGCAGTATGATTTTCAATTTTGAAGGCTCAGGCTTTAACTTATTTGGTGCCACTCCGGATGCATTAATTGACGTGTATGTGAACGATCAATTAATCGATGAGAATGTGAGAATCTATTCGAAAGGAGATCGACAAACATCGTATAATCTCCGAGGACTGAGGGATAAGAAACACACAGCAAAAGTGGTCGTAAAAGGCGGCACGTTTGTACTCGACGGCATCGATGTGATTACTGGCAGAAATAAAGTGGAAGTAGATAAAACAAAACTAGAAGAGTTATATAACGCCAATACAGACCTAGAAAAAAAGAAATACACCGAAGACAGTTGGAAAACATTCCACAAATCCTTTCAAAGAGCCAAAGAAGTATTAAAAAATCCACAGAGCACGTTAGATGAAGTGGTGGGTGCGAGGAATTCTTTGCAGGAGGCGGTTAGGGGATTAACTGAAAATACAATAGAGTAGGATTGGATCATGGGGACAGGTACACTGTCCCATTTTTTTTGTTTATAAGTCGAAGAATAACTCCCATTGTTCATTTATGTTAAAATATTCCTATAATTCGTAGGTTATGAACGCAGTTCTTTGCACTATTTTTATGATGACAGGGAGAAACTATGAAAATAAAAAATGGCGAATATAAGCAATACATTAATGGTGTTATTCACTGGATTAAGATTGACGGAGCAGAAAACCATACGACTCCTTTGGTAATTATTCATGGAGGTCCTGGAGGGAATGTATATGCTTTTGAACGTACAATAGGACCGCTACTATCTAAAAATAGAACGGTTATTTATTATGAACAACGTGGTTGCGGAAGAAGTGAAAGTCCTGATTCCGAACATGCCTTTACCTTTAAAGATTTAATAAATGATTTTAAGGAAATCCATCATTGGCTAGGTGTTGAAAAGGTGGATTTATTTGGTTATTCATTTGGAGGAGAGCTTGCTCTAGAGATTACTCATGCAGTACCAAACAAAATAAATAAAGTGATTCTCCCTGGTCCTAGTTTAATAGGATTGAAAACTCAATACCTTATTCAAATGGCAGGTTTTATGTCGGTTGCGGATCCTTCATTTATTTCAGTTATCGAACGCATACTGGAAGAACCGGGTACGCTAGAAGAAAGATATGTACGTCTATGGAAGGCCGCTGATATAGCCACTATTGACCGTTTGCTTTTTGAGAATCAATCACTTGCCACAGAGTATAGACGCTTAACGCAAGAAAGTAAAATGACCAATACTGGTCTTATGTTAAAAGCCATTCAGAACAAGCCGCCTACTATTCCTTTATATGAGAGACTAAAAGAAATAAAGCAAGACATTTTAATCGTCACGGGTGTTCATGATAGAAATTCTGGAGTACCCATCTCCAACCAAATACATAGGCAACTCGAGAATAGCAAGTTGGTCCTCTTTAACAATAGTGCTCATTTTCCTTATATGGAAGAACCACAACCATTTCTTGAACAGCTTCATTCATTCCTTGAGGTATAGATTAACAAGAAAAATTACAGATAAATATAGAAATTTTTGGGGGGATTTACATGTTGAAAAAAATTTATGTTGTCCGTCATTGTGAAGCAAAGGTGCAGCCTTCTGAATCTCCATTAACAGAAAAAGGATGGAAACAAGCGGGAAACTTAGTTGATTTCTATAGTTATATGAGTATGGAAAGAAGGTATTGAGGATATTAGTACCTTAAATTAGACAATAAAAATAAAAACCAGCTTCCAAGGGAAACTGGTTAGCTCTACCTATGTATCTGCCGCAATTGCCGTATAAAGGTATAAGAAAGTTTTAAACCACCACTCCTCAAAGTGGGTGTTCGCAGAAACATTCCTGCCTGTCCTCCTTGTCATATAGACGGAGACTTGTCATTCGTGTTTCGATGTTAAACTCCCTATTACAGCTTAAAGGTTAAAACTTTATTATGAATACGAACAATGCAGCTGATGTACTTATATTACTATTAATGCTTTCCTTAATCAATGGTAATCCTTCCCCATGCATCCTTAAACTTTCTCTTGAATTTGTGCGAAATATAATTCCAAAGTCCCGTCTAATAAAGTGTGACTTGAAGCGATTTTAAAAATTTACGACATTTAATGGTTCATTTGTGCTACATTAAAGGGAAAATACTTTTCCTAAGAGGTACACCAGTGAATTCGGAATTAACCGCTTATATCACCCTTATTTGTACATCAAGTGTATTAAATTTGTATCTATTTTTTTACGTGTTTTTCAACCGTCACAAATATACGAATATCGCTAAGATGTTTCTTCTTTATACAGCAGCCACAACGATTTATTGTTTAGGTGCGGCATTCGGGATGATGGCTACGACAGTGGAACAGATAAAGTTTTGGACCGCCATTCAATATGTGGGCATGCCATTTTCTCCACCCTTGAGCTTATTGTTTACCATGCAGTTTTTGGGAATGAAAGTTACGAAAAAAAGGGTTATCGCTCTTCTTACGATTCCTTTTATTAGCATGGTGATGGTGGCTACGAATGATTGGCATCATCTTCATTACCGCGTGTTCGAAGTGGATCCTGTCCTTGGAGCTCCTTTTATTTATTTGGAAATCGGTCGATGGTATGTGGTTCATGGCATTTTCACATTTTCTTGCTTGTTTGCGGGATTTGTACTCATACTTGCCCATTGGAAGGAAACAGCAAAAACGTATCGTCCACAATTGATCGCTCTTATGTGCGGACAATTAGTACCGATGATCACCGCTTTTGTTTATTTGATTGGATTAACACCTCCAGGGGTGGACCCCGTACCAATGGTCAGATGGCTTGCGACGCTCTTTTATTTATGGGCCATAAGCTCCTCACGTCTGTTTACGATTATGCCCATTGCAAAAGATGAGATATTTAATAGCATTAATGATGGGGTCATGGTGTTGGATGATTCCACTAGATTAATAGAGTTTAATACAGCATGTAAAAAGATGTTTCCCCAATTGAACAAATCCATGTTTGGGACCGACCTTGAACAGGTTTGGCAGGGACTGTCGGGAACATCTATTCCTTTTAAACTAGACGCGACCGAGCTTCATCAGGAAATCGGGGTTACTACTGCCGAGAATTCACAGCGAATCTATCAGGTACGAACCTCCTTGTTGCAGAATTCTAAAAATAACAAGGGATTATTGATTATTTTTACCGATATAACAGAGGTCAAAAGACTCCAGGTTCAGTTGGAGCACCAAGCGTATTATGATGAACTCACACAAGTTTATAATCGACGGGCGTTTTTCCAGAAAAGCGAACAGGATTTTGCAAAAGCCATGAAAGAATCGATGGGTTATACCGTTATCTTAATGGATATCGATTATTTTAAAAAAGTGAATGACACGTATGGACATCATGTGGGTGATCAATTACTGATTCATGTAGCAAAGGCTTGTCAAACCCAATTACAGGAAGGGGACATCTTTGCCCGATATGGCGGAGAGGAATTTGTTTTCTCACTCAAGGGGCGGACAGCCTTAGAAGGGGAAGTGTTAGCCAATAAGATCCGGGGCTATATAGAAGCTCACCCATTACAACGGAACGAAAACGAAGGAAGTATACCTGTTACGATCAGCATGGGAGTGGCTGAAGCAACGAATAAGATGGGGACGACGCTGTATCAGCTACTGAATCAAGCGGACAAAGCGTTGTACTTGGCGAAAGAGAACGGACGCAATCGGGTTCAGGTTTATTTAGAACACTCACTTGCGCGAAATTGATAATTAGGAAGAAGAAACTACTATAAAGTAATATACCTATTAGAGAAATGCCAGGTGAATAGGCTCACCAGGCATTTTTCTTTTCCCAGTTGCTAAATATTTCATGTTAAAATATTCCTATAAACTAAAGTCTTTGAGGGGTATGTATGCTAAAACCAAAACGCTCGATCAAACAGTTAAAAGAAACCGCGTCCCGGCAGTTTACCGATCGTGAGGAGCCGAGACGTTCGTATATCAATGCCTTCCAGTCGTTATCCAACGAGCAGTACAAAGTACTCGTCTATTATGGAGTCGGTGGGATAGGCAAGTCCAGATTACAAAAAGAATTACAACATATGACCAACTCGCTCGACAACACAGCCATTAAAGTCACGATCGATTTTCGCGAAGAAAAACACCGGAACCCGTCGGAAGCTCTGATTTGGTTGCGCCAGCAATTAACGCAGGAACATCATATCAAGTTTACGACCTTTGATTTGGCCTATGCGATTTATTGGAGCCGGATGAAATCGCAAATCACGATGAAGTCTGAGAAAAAGACGATTCCCTTTTTAGAAGAAGGAAGCTTTGTCGCAGAATTAATCACACAGCTTGAAAATCTCCCGGTCGTTCAATGGATTCCGAAAACGATAAAGCTCATTGATGGTCTATCCAACTACCGGGATGTGATGCAATGGTGGAATGGAATCGGCAAAGAAATTCTAGCCGATTTAAAGGAGATGCACCCAAAGGATATTGAAGACATGCTTCTTGTTTACTGGGCCGCCGATTTAATCAGTTGGCTGAAAAAAAACAACAGAAAAGCCGTGTTCTTTTTTGATACATATGAAGCCCTATGGGAAAAGGATCGTTCCATCGGTTCCTTCCATGAAAGGGACGAGTGGGTTAAGGAATTGATTCTGCAATTTGACGAGGTATCGGTCCTTAACGTCATTTGTGGACGAGAAAAACTTGTATGGGAAAAAAGCAATCCGGAGTGGAATTCAGTGATCGAGCAGCATTTAATGGGGGAATTATCTCCAACCGACTGCAAAAGCTTCCTCCACTCCTGCCTGATTACAGACGAAGACATCCAAGAGGCGATTATCCAAGGAAGCGAAGGACTTCCCTACTATTTAGACTTAATGGTTGATACGTATCAGCTGATTTCGAGAAAACAAGTGCCTGAAGTAGCTGACTTTTCGAAGCGTCCAGAAGAAGTGCTTCATCGCTTTTTAAAATATTTGGATCGACCGGAAAAAGAAACACTGAAAATCTTATCGGTTCCAAGATTTTGGTCTGAGGATCTATTTGTGGAACTGGTCACTGAATTTAAAACCTTTTATCCCGTAACCGCCTTTGCGGAGCTTTGTGAATTTTCCTTTATTCAAGAGCTAGAGCTGGACGGTTCCTGGTCAATGCATAAGTTAATGAAACAAGGACTGTACCATCAGGTGGAGGATCAAACACCATCACTGTTCCAGCAAGTCCATAAGTTTCTTCATACCTATTATTCTCGAAGACTTGAACATCAGGAGGAACTTCCAACCGCATATGTGGAGGCTCTTCATCACGGGGAAATCGTTCTCACCACCAATGAATTAGTCGACTGGCTATCCAAGTATTCCGTTGTAATGACCAATAACGGGCATTGGAGCTCGTTAATCAAAGAATATGAGAGATTAGTGGAGGAATACAGCGACTTCCAATTACAAACGTTTGTTCAACAAGGCCTATGTGAACTTTATTTATTAAACGGACAATATGAGTTAGCGGAAAAGCGGGCGAATAGGGCCATTCAGCTTTTCCAAATACAGGGTGAAGGCCAGAAACAAATCGCCTACCTTCAGAAGAAGCTGGGAGACTTGTACCGAAATACCAATAACTATGAAAAAGCCGTTCAATCCTTTGTGAGTGCGATCCATGAACTAGAAAAAATCCAAGAGGATCCACAAGCCCTACAAGAGATCGCTTGGATGGCCACTCGACTAGGAAAAATCTATAAGCTGCAATCCAAATATGATCTAGCTCAGCAAGCGTATGAACTGGCACTAGAGAAGTGTTCAAGGGTAGTGGAATGGGGTCATGCCTCAGCTGAACTATATGCCACCCTCGGGCAAGTGCACGAAAAATTAGGAGAGTTACAAAATGATGAATGGTCACATGGAGAAGCCGAGGATCTCAGCCATTTTTACCAATCCATCCAAGCGTACGAACAGGCGCTGTCATCTAAGGAACTAAAGGATTATATCACCATCCGTGCGCACCAAGGCTTAGCCTATAAACGTCTGGCGGAGGCCATATCTAAGACAGAAGAGAAACTAGCAAACTTTCATCAAGCAATTTCCATCTACAATGAAGTCATCGAGAAGGCACCGGAATATGTGGATGGGTATGAAATGCGAGGACATGCGTCAGTGGACCTGTTGGATCTATACACCGATCTCGATCAATTCAATAACGCCTATAAAAGCTTTCAACTCGCCGTGGAGTCTTTTGAAAAAGCACTAGAGCTTTCGGAAGTCCAGGGAAGTTCGAGAAACAGGCTCAGCTCTGCGTATCGCTCACTAGGAAGACTGTATAGAAAACAAAAAAACTACTCATTAGCCATTGAAGCTTTCCAAACCTCACTGATCAAAAGTGATGAATTGTTCCAGCATTCTCCTGAATGCATTTATGCCCACAACAGCCGAGGCAAAATTTATCGAGAAATGGGAGATTGTTATTCAGATATGAAGGAAGTGGATCTGGCAATTAGCTCCTATAAAGAGAGTGTAGCATGCTTTAAGAAGCAACTAGAACATTCGCCAGGGTCCAAGACAGCCATCGTTAATATTGAAAAGTTAGAAAAATTAATTGTTCGTTTATTAGCATAACAAATCTCTTGAAGAGTATCCAAAAAATCCACTGTATTTGTAGTTTCAAAACTAGATATTCTTATATTGAAAAGAGGTGAGGGTATGAACAACATTATTTTGTTCGATGGAGAATGTAACTTTTGTGATCATAGTGTTCAATTCATCATCAAAAGAGATAAAAATGCCGTATACAAATTCACTTCGCTACAAAGTGAAATAGGGCAAGAGATAAAAAGAAAGTACGAAGTGCCTGAACATATTGATAGCATAATCTTAGTAAAAGACGATAAGTGTTACTTTAAGTCTGCAGCAGCTCTTCGGATCAGCAAGCACTTATCAGGCGGTTGGAAGTTTTTATACGTACTTTCCATCATACCAAAACCCATACGTGACTATTTCTACGATATCCTTGCCAAGAATAGATACAAATGGTTCGGAAAAAAGGATAGTTGCATGCTACCGTCACCTGAAATAAGAAAACGCTTTTTATAGAAAGGGAGAGGCCTATGAAAAAAGTGGTTATAGCCGGGGGAACTGGTTTTATCGGCGAATACTTTCAAAAGAAATTCAAAGACCAAGGATACGACGTGAAAATCATCTCGAGGCAAAAACAGCATATTTCATGGGAAGACAAGGAAGATATTGTTGAAGCTCTAGAGAATGCTGAACTCTTAATTAACCTTGCAGGTAAATCAGTAAATTGCCGATACAACGAGGCAAACAGAAATGAGATCATGAACTCAAGGGTGAAGACTACAACGATCCTTGGAGAATCCCTTCAAGCGTGTACCAATCCACCTAAGACATGGGTAAACTCCAGTACAGCAACGATTTATCGACACGCAGAAGACCGCCCGATGACGGAAGAAAACGGAGAAATGGGTTCGGGTTTTTCGGTAGATGTCGCAACCAATTGGGAGAAAACTTTCTTCTCCTTTGACCTTCAGAACACGAGACAAGTCGCCCTACGTATAGCCATCGTTTTAGGGAAAGACGGTGGAGTCATTACTCCTTATAGAAACTTAGTTACATTCGGTCTAGGAGGGCACCAGGGGAACGGAAAGCAAAAGTTCAGTTGGATTCACGTCGAAGACTTATTCCAAATTATCCTATTTTTAAAAGATAGAAAAGATCTTAGCGGAGTATTCAACTGTTCATCCCCAGCCCCTGTTAGCAATGACGAGTTCATGAATACCATCAGAAAGACCATGGGAGTCCCGTTTGGATTACCTAGTCCGAAATGGATGTTAGAAATCGGTTCTATACTCATCAAAACCGAAACGGAATTAGTGTTAAAAAGCCGTTGGGTGCTTCCTGAGCGATTACAACGTGAAGGCTATACATTTGTCTACCCAACCCTTGATAAGACCTTACAGGACATTCTAAATTAATGCGAATGATTAAAGAGGAGTCGATACCATGCGTAAAGGTTCTTTTGTATGTCTAGTGTTATTTAAAGTACTTCTATCGGGACTTATGGGGAAAGTAGGATGGATTGCAATGGTCATTCTCCCATTCGGCATAGGTGAGGCATGAAAAAGTTACTGTTTGTCGGTTTAGTGATATTGGCAGCCATCGGACTCAGAAGTTGGGCTCTCACTTCTGATTTTGAATTCGGTAAATTCGACGACTTTGAAGAAGCACTACAAAAAGGGATCCCACATCAAATTAACCATATCGTTCATAAGGAAAACTATGACGGTGTAACCATTGTTATGTATACGACATTTCCCGATCAAGTCGAACTTCCCTTCGCAGACTATGAGGCCCTCGCTGTTGCCTTCTTTAAAGGTAGCGACAAAGAAGGTTGGGAAAGAATTGGCCAACATGGATGGAGTCACTATGAGAACGACAATATGACACTTTATAGCGAAGCTCTTCGTGATTACGACCATAAAGGCAATACCCTTCATGATTTTTACGTGGTGTTTGGAGAAATTAACAACCCCAATATTGTTACAGTGGAAACAAAAACACATGAGGAAAAAACCTTTGAGGAAGCAAAAATTATTAGCAGCAATGGATTACGATACTATTTCCAAATAGGAAGAGAAATGATTGTTAGAGGTCTATCTGGTAGTGGAGAGGTGTTAGACAGGCAAGGTGGATAAGACCTAGGAGGTGGGACTTCTAACTAGAAAATATGTAAAGAGAGAAAAGGGGGAATTTCCATGCTTGAAGATACAACGGGTGTCCGTCTACTCGCATTAAAAGAAATCTTTCTTCGAGATACGGATGAGGATCATCAGCTTTCCATCAAAGAGTTGGTGGAAAAGTTACAAATAGAAATACCAGGATGTACGGCCAATGATAAAAAAGTAAAAGAATATATCGAAATCTTGAAGGATACCGGGTTTGATATTATTGATAATGTCGAAAAGTTCGGGAAGAAATACTACAGTCACCAGGATCGGCTATTTGAAAAATATCAATTGAGGCTGTTGATTGATCCGATTCTTTCGGCTCGGTTCATCACCGAAGAAGAAAAGAAGAAGATCGTATCAAACGTGAAAAAATTGACGAGCAGCCATATCGCGAAATCGCTTCCGGATCCAATCGTGTATCAGCAATCGATTAATCAAAATTACCAATTAATCAAATTACATATTGATATAATTCATGATGCCATTTTTGAAAGTAAGCTCATTAAATTCCAGTACGGAGACTTTAATATTGATAAAGAGTTTCAACTGCGTAAAGGTGGAGAGTATTATCAGATCAAACCACTTGCACTCATTTGGGAATCTGACTTTTATTACTTAATTGGTGAAGATACGAAATACAGTGAAGAAGACAATCCTCGAAACTACCGATTGGATCGAATGAGGAATGTCGAGATTACAGAGAACAAGTTTGTGAAAAATAGGAAAGACATCAGCAGCTATGTTCAACAATCCTTTCATATGTTTGGAGGACAAGATGAAGTGATCACACTGCAATTCCACTTAAATCGAGTCGCTCTCAATGGAGTCATTGATAAGTTTGGGGTGGATGCAGACATTAGAAAGGGAGAAGACAACACCTTTATCTTAAAAGCAAAAGCCAAGCATAGTGAAGGATTGAAGGGGTGGATTCTTGGATGGGGAAGGCATGTGAAGGTGTTATCACCTCCGTCTCTTGTGGAGGATATGAAACAGGAGCTAGAGAAGATGATGAGGGCATATGAAGAGTAGTGTGTTTCAATAAATCAACTACCCATTTCTAGATGCTGAAGTGGTAAGACAACCTGTTTGTAGTAAAAAAGGACTGATTGAGCAAAACCATTCTTTGCTCATCAATCCTTTTTGTGCAGTACTATATGGGTCATTTCGCCTTAATACTCTTATAGTTCCTACGTTTGCGATTTGGCTGTTTCATATTTCCAATATTTTTTTAATCCATTACCTCTTAGAATACTATTTGGAGGAGCTTGTTTCAGTATGAGAAAAATTGTAAGTGTATCTACTGATGATGCTATTGAGTTCAGTAGAATTAAAACTTTTACCTTTAATGTTAAGATACCTAAAGCACCAAATAAGAATGGTGACAGTACGGAAATAATAAAAAAAGGGGCAATTGTAATCAATAGAAATCTGACTTTTGGAATCTCTTCTTCTGTTACAACATATCCTCCAAAGAGAGTAAATCCCATATATGTTTTTTGGGACTTCATAAAGTTAGGAATAAATATAAAGTGTAGTAATTCGTGGAAGGAAACAAGTAAAATAACGAAGAATATATCCCATATATAGATTGTGGTAGATACACTCCCATCTGCTTTATATCCGAATTCCTGTAAAGATATATTTGAAAAGATATTGATAGTTATTATTGAAATGAGTACATTTATGACCATGAAAGGAACTGACACAAAACAAGCAGTGCCCCACTTTTTTGGACCCTCGATAGAAACCCAACCATCTTGGATAAGTTTTATGTCTAAAGCCTCATTCCACTTTGGCATACTACTGCCATTCCTTACTCTATTCATACTTTCCACCCCTGTTATTGGAATTATTATTAACATAAGTATTAAACCACATAGTAATTACTTATTGTCCCTACGATTTCGGCCGATTTTCGTAAAGAATAGCCTTTAAACATACAGTCAACAAACGTAATCCATTCGTTGCCTTTTCTGGTACGGTACAAGATGGTGTTGGTTGCATCGGTGAAGATTCACCGCAACACTTACAACGATAGCGTTGGCGACCATTATATTTTCCAAATCTAACAACGTGTTCTGATGCACATTGAGGACATTCAAATCCTTCTTTGAAACTAGCTTCTCGAATCTAGGCGACCACCGACAGAGGAAGAAGGGTCAACATAGCGTTTTACCCATTGAAAAACTCGTTCTTTTTCTGTATGTGATAAATACCCGATATGTTTTAATAGATTACTGAACGCTTTGCGCAACCTTGCTAGCTTCCCGAATATTTATTCTTATACTAATTATACAAGGATTTCAGATAGTTTCTCTAATATCAACATTTATCTTTAACAGAGCCATAGTTTTAAAAAACGTGAAGCGTAAATGTAATCAAAGCCATATGATGAGTGAAGAGGAGCAAGTTTAGATGTAGCTTCTCTTTTTTTATTGTAAAAAATAGACAAAAATTCGTTATGTTAGTTTACACTTATGATAGATTAAATGAAATGGGAGAGATTTAGTAGAAATGAGTGTAGACAAAATTAAAGAGAAGTTTACCATCGAGTATCAATTATATAAAGAATGTTACAGGAGAAGTATTTTTATTGTCCTGATACTAGGAATCTTTCTAGCTTTTGCTGTATTTTTCACATCATTTTATTTTGAAGATTTTATCGTTCAGCAATCGACTAGTATGGCTGAACAGATGTTAGGCGAAAACAAGGAAGAACCAACGAATAGGCAAAAGTTTGTTTCCATTCTATTGAATAATTTGTTTGCTGGGGGAATGATTATTTTATGCGGGTTTATTCCCGTATATGGACTTCCATGTATTTATGGTTTACTTTCTTTCGCAGCAGTAGGAATAGTCGCTGGTTACGGTATTATTATGGAGCATAATGTTTTACAAACGATGGTTATAGCATTTATCCCACATGCAGTCATCGAAATAATACCTATCCTTTATAGCGTCGCAATTGGTATGTATATTAATAAAAATGTAGTACAGAAGGTGTTTTTCAGTAAGAAAAAATCGGAAAAAGTTAGCAGATTGTTAACGCAGGGAACCAAAAGCTACATATTGATTATCATTCCTTTATTTATACTTGCTGCTCTGGTGGAAGCTTTCATAACCTCTCGTCTTGTGGATATTTACTTATAACATAGATGTGAAACAGGAGCTAGAGAAGATGATGAGTGCCTATGAAAAGTAGGGTGGTCCAAAAATGGAACACCCATTTGTTTATAATAGAAAAAAATAAGAAATCCTGTTTGGACGATAAAAAGGAGGACCAATTATGAAAATCATACTCGGCTATTGGCTGGATTCCGCCTCGTATCCGGACGCACTTCGTGGGCAAGAGGCATCTGCGGGTACGGTGGTCACGGGTTTTAACGGCTTACTCGGTATTTTAGAAACGCAGTTAGGCTTAACGTTTCCAAAGCAATCGGAAAACCTGCGAATTGCTGAGTGGCAAGAGTTGTTGCGAAAACATGATGATGGGAATAGGTTATTTTCTCAATCGTATCGAACCGATTCTTGGAACACAGCGAAGGAATTGCTGCGTCGTCGCGACGAACTCGTATTAGCTGGTTGGGAGCCAACCATCCATATGGGCGGGAGCAATTGGTTGGAGCTTTTAGGAGATTTAGAGCAATCCCATCCAAATCATACGTGGGGATTGCCGGATCGAGTACGTGCCCTCCTTGCCAAGCTCGATGAAACGGTACAGGTACATATTGAAACCATCACGATCGTTGATGAAGACGAAACCTTGTGGGACCCTTGGTGTATGCAGTTGATTGAGAAATTGAAACGTCATGGAGTGGAAATGGTAAAAGCTCCTGTTGAAAAGGAAAAACAAGAGCCGACAACAGACCTCTCCCTTCTAAAAAGTGTTCTCGCTGGAGAGTCACTGTCTCAAGAAGCGAAGGGTGACGGAAGTTTACTTCTCGTTCGCTCGGAACAAGAATGGGATGCGGCTGATTTTCTAACCAGTTGGCTGCAGGAACATGGCACCGAACAGACGGTCATCATCAAAGACGAAGGATCTCTGCTGTTGGACGAGCTTCTTCACCGCCGTGGGGTAGCAGGTGCTGGGGCAGAGGGGGCTTCGAAATGGCGGGCGGTTCTCCAAGTGTTACCTCTCACGATTGATACGTATTGGAACCCGATCCGAGTCGAGCGAATGATGGAATTGGTCACGATTCCTACCTCTCCTATTCCAGGACGAATTCGTTATCGATTGGCGACGGCATTAGCGGATCATCCAGGAATCGGCGGTCCTGTTTGGACAGAGGCCATTGAACATGGACTTCGCCATTATGAAGAAACATGGAGTGAAGAAGGCCTTGACGAGAAAGAGAAGAAAAAGCGCCGTAAAAACCTTGAAGAGAAACTCGATTTGTGGGTTCGCCATGAGTATTACGATCCTAATGAAGGCATTCCGTTAGAAACCTTCGTTCATATTTGTCAAAAAGTGAGCCAATGGGCCGCAACTACCTATCAACGAACCAATGACCCGATCTATGCTCAGGCCATCAAGCATGCACAGGAAGTATTAGATGGAGTAAGAACGCTCGGTGTGACCTCCGTCTCTCAACTACAGGTCGGACGAATCATGGACTCTGTTTTAGGCGAAGGAGCCAAGCTTTCCCATTACGGTGAAGAAGCGGCGGAATGGCAGGTGGTCAATCATCCGGGGCAAATTTGGGGAGAGGCCGATACGATCCTTTGGTGGGGATTTCTTAAAAATAGGTCAGGACCAAGCATTCGAACGTGGACGGCAAAAGAACGGAATTGGCTCAAGGAGCAAGGCGTCTTCCTAACAGAGGAGGATGTTCGACGCCGCCGAGAGGCTGCTTCCTGGCAGAGAGCGATCCGTTTTGCCAACCGAAAACTGATTCTGTTTGCTCCATCCAAAGTAAAAGGAGAAGAAATCCCGATTCACCCACTATGGGATGAAATTCGCTATGCCGTCGTGAAAGACCATCCTACAGAGAAGAAGCTCACCTTGGACCCAGTGGAGTTTCGGAAACAGCCAATTGTGTCTTTATTTGAAGAGCAATTTGAACGTGTGGGGTTGAACAAACGGAATATCCCGGAACCGATCCGAACGTGGCAGGTACCAGAAAAAGTGGTTCTCCCTCGAGAAGAGGAATCAGCTACAAGCTTTGAGAGCTTAATCGGTTGTCCTGTTAAATGGACCTTCCGATATGCAGCCAAAGTGAAACCAGCTAGTGCCCTTTCGATTCCACATGAGTCGTTAATGTTAGGAAATTTAGGTCACGTGATATTAGAACATCTCATTACCGAAAAATCTAGCTGGAGCGAGCAAGAAGTACAGCTGAAAGCAGGGGAATTGTTTGATGAGCTGATGCCAAAGTTAGCGGCTCCTTTATTAGAACCGAAAAATAGTATCCTTCGAAATGAAACACGGAGACATTTGCAAACATCCTTACAGCAATTTTTCAAGGTGTTGAATCAAGCGGGTGTTCAGATTCAACATACCGAGCTTGATTTGCAAAAACCGTGGAGCGAAGGAGTAGAGTTCAAAGGAAGATTAGATTTGGTCGGTGAAACCCGAACCGGAAAAAAGATTCTTTTCGACGCGAAATGGTCGAGAAAACCAAACAATTATAAAGAGCGCTTAGAAAAGGTATCGATCCAATTAACGCTCTATCATTGGCTGTTGGC
>NZ_JAKFCQ010000103.1:0-45539 GCF_036676585.1 Robertmurraya sp. | reverse complement strand
GTCGGTAAAAGGAAATTCGTCCAAATACAATTAAACAAGTAAAGGTGATCATATTGAAAAAAGTAATTTTTATGGATATCGATGGAACACTTGTAAATGAACACGGAGTAGTACCTGAATCAGCGAAAATGGCCATTCAACAGGCGAGAGAAAATGGACATCAAGTATTTATTTGTACCGGTCGTTCAAAGGCAGAGTTATTTCATGATATCATGGAAATCGGGTTTGATGGGATTATTGGTGCTGCTGGGGGTTACATTGAAGTAGACGAAAAGGTCTTAATTCATGAGCGAGTTTCTACGGAAGATGTCATACATTTGGTTGAGTTTTTCAATAAGCATCAAATAGATTTTTATCTTGAGTCAAATGGAGGCTTATTTGCGAGTAAGAATTGTAAGAAGCATATACAAGGGATTATTAATAACTTTTTAGCAGAAAATCCACATGCCGAAGAAGAGGTCAAAAAGGGAATACAGCCTTTTCATGATTGCTTAATTGATGATGAGGATTTAATTCGTGAGGATATAAATAAAATTTCTTTTTTAGGGTCTAACGTTCCCATTGAAAAAATCAAGCAGGAATTCTCATCAAAATTTAATGTGATACCAAGTACGGTTCCTCTGTTTGGAGAAAATAGTGGAGAATTATCTGTACCTGGAATTCATAAGGCAGTGGCGATTGAGATATTGCTTGAGCATTTACAAGTTGATCGGGAGCACACATACGCGTATGGGGATGGTATGAACGATTTAGAGATGTTGCAATTTGTAAAATTTGGCATTGCGATGGGCAATGCGAAAGAAGCACTGAAAGAAGCAGCCGATGATATTACAGATACGCATGATAACGATGGGATTTATAATAGTTTTAAAAAATATCAATTAATATAAAACATTGTCACTTACCGTACTGGTAGCTTTATTCATGCGGATTCAAGAAAAAAGTGTGTAACGGAAGTAGTGGAAGCTACTTCCATTTTTTTTGTGATTGTTTGGGTTGATATAGTAGATAGACCTTTGGTACAGTAATTATGTAATGAATATTCAGAATACTCTGCTGGTGCAAGAAATAAGATAGTGTGAAAAAAGAATATATGTTGTAAGCGTTTACTATAAGTTGATGACATTATTACAGATAAAAAGGGAACATGAAAATAAGGGAGGGTAAAAACAAATATGACAGATGTATATATCGTAGATGGTGCACGTACGGCTTTTACGAAATTTGGTGGTGTGTTTTCACAAATGGGTGCTATGGAGCTAGGGACAGCGAGTGCCATTGAAGCACTTCATCGCTCGAAGGTGGAGCCGAATCAGATAGATCATGTAATTTATGGAAATGTGATTCATACAAGTAAAAATGCATCCTATTTATCAAGACATATCGGCTTACACAGTGGAGTTCCTCAAGAGGTTCCAGCGCTTACTTTGAATCGATTGTGCGGTTCAGGGCTTCAATCCGTTGTAACTGCTGCACATCATATTTTAGTTGGTGATGCAAGCCTTGTTCTTGCAGGAGGAGCAGAAAATATGTCGCAATCCCCCTACTCTAATTTCTCACAGCGGTTTAGCGGATCTAAAATGGGGAATCTCCAATTTGACGACATGCTGCTGGAAACATTGACCGACCAATATACAGGAAGTGGAATGGGGATGACTGCTGAAAAGCTGGCCCAAATCTATGAGATTACGAGAGAAGAGCAGGATCAATTTGCTGTAGCATCACATCAGCGAGCGGCCCAATCTGCAAGTAAGGGAATCTTAGATGAAGAAATTGTACCTGTTGAGGTGAAAACAAGAAAGGGTATTCAGATTGTTAAGACAGATGAACATATTAAGCCTGATGCAAATATAGAGGCACTTCAAGTTCTTAAATCTGCTTTTAAAATAGATGGAACCGTTACAGCCGGAAATGCCTCAGGAATTAATGACGGTGCAGCATCTCTTGTTATTGCTAGTAAAAAATTCATTCAAGAAAACCGTCTAAAATCGATTGCAAGAATTGTATCCTGGGCCGTGGCAGGAGTAGATCCAACGATAATGGGTATTGGTCCTGTTCCAGCAATTACTCAAGCGTTAAAACGTGCCAACCTTACTCTTGATGACATGGATCTAATCGAAGTGAACGAAGCATTTGCAGCACAATATTTAGCTGTTGAAAAAGCACTTGGATTAAACCGTGCGAAAACAAATGTGAATGGAGGGGCAATTGCGCTTGGTCATCCGGTTGGAGCAAGTGGAGCAAGGATTTTACTAACTGCGGCTTATGAACTAAGAAGGAGAAATGGTCAGTTTGCTGTTGTTAGCTTATGTATCGGTGGTGGCCAAGGAATTGCAATGGTAATAGAGCATAGATAATGGAAGCGTAGATATCTACGCTTTTTTTGTTTCTTCTATTAAGTAGCTAAAGATGTTAGAAACAATGTCGATATAATCCCTAGAAATATATTCAGGAGGGACTATGCTTGAAGATACAGAGTAAATTAATTGTTCTAGTTACTATTCTATTCCTATCGCTTATCGTTACAGGGATTTTATCTGTTTTTCAATTACATTCTACTAAAAACGCTTACCTTGAAATGCAGGAAGACCAAGAAATTCAATTGTTCTTGAAGTCTCTTCAGTATCGATTTACAGGAATATCTAATGATGAAAGAGCCTTTCTTCTAACAGGTGATATGGAGTTAGTTGATGGGATTGCAAAGAAAGTAGAAGAAATAGAGAGTTATTTTTCTATATTATCTTCAATGAATAGCTTAGCATCTGAGGATAAAGAGGAAATTAAAGAGATTCAAGCGAATCTTCAAACCTATTTTGAAAAAAATCAACAAATGGTCGAGTACTATACAAGTGGTGAGCAAGAAAAAGCATTAAAGATCCACATGGAAGAGGAAAGAAGTATTCGAAAAGAACTAGTAGATCCAAGCATAGAAACTTTTCTCACAAAAATAAATAAAGAAATAGAAGCTGATAAAAAGATAGTAAATGCGGATCAAAAAACAGGTTCGTTGATCCTATACATTGTAATTGGTCTATCTATTATCTTTGGAGTAATAGTAGCATTTTTCATTATTAGATCAATTGTGAAGCCTTTAAATGAGATGACTAAACGGTTGAAAGATATTGCAGAAGGTGAAGGCGATCTCACACATGTTATTCATTTAAAATCCAAAGATGAGCTAGGTGTGATGGCTAATTCGTTCAATCAGATGGTAGGGAAATTACGCGATTTAATGAAACAAGTAAGTGACAATGCAGATCAGGTGGCAGCAGCTGCTGAGCAACTAAACGTTAGCTCACAGGAAACAACAAAAGCAACGGAACAGATTGCTTCCACGGTAGAACAAGTTGCAGTAGGAACAGATCAACAAGTAATAACAGTTAAAGATACCTCGATTAAAGTGAGCGATCTATCATCAAGATTAAGTTCCATTGCTTCAAAAACTGAATGGGTTGCTAGCAATGCGTTATCAACAGCAACAGGAGCTGTTGAAGGGAACAAAGCAATTGAAGGTATTGCTGGAAAAATGGATGATATTCATTCAACTGTAGAGCAATTATCACAAGAGGTTAGAAAACTAGGAGAACGATCTGGTCAAATCAGTGAGATTGTTAAAGTAATCACTGGAATCGCTGAGCAAACGAATCTTTTAGCATTAAACGCTGCCATTGAAGCAGCGAGAGCGGGAGAAAATGGAAGAGGTTTTGCCGTTGTTTCAGATGAAGTTCGGAAATTAGCAGAACAATCTGCAGCATCCGCAAGTCAAATTTCTCAACTAATTGGCATCATTCAATCTGACACCAATCAAACATTACGTTCTATGGATGAAACAACAATTAAAGTAAATGAAGGTACATCATACATTCAACATGCTGGACAGTCGTTTAAAGAGATAGAACAATCGGTATCTGAGGTTTCTTCTGAGATCCTTAAAATGTCACGTTCAGTTCAAGAAATATCAAAGGAGACGGAACAAATGGTTGTTGCCATTGAAAAAGTAGGTGACACTTCAGAAATGACAGCGGCTGGAACCCAGAGTATGGCGGCATCAACAGAAGAGCAGCTGGCAGCAATGGATGAAATAAGTTCATCATCAAACTCTTTAGCAAAAATGGCAGAAGATCTTCAACAGTTAATAGGGAAATTTAAAGTGTAACTTAAAACAGCAGCTTCCTAGTAATGGAGGCTGCTGTTTTATTAGGTTTCCTTATGAGTGGGGAGTTCAATCACAAAAGTTGTTCCTGAATTCTCCATACTTTTGGCAGTCATTTGACCATTGTGGTTCTCAATTATTTTTAGCGAGACCGATAGGCCTAATCCTGTCCCCATATCCTTTGTTGAAAAGAATGGTTCGAAAATATTCGTCACAATAGAGGCAGGAATACCTTTCCCATTATCACTGAACGTTATCTGGATATGTTCATCTTTTAAATTAGTACAGATACTTACGGCTAGGGGAATATCCCGTTCAGCCTGTAAAGAATTTTGAAATAGATTAATAAATACCTGAAGCAACTCTTCGCGATTGCATAAGATGAAAAGATTCTCCGTATGTGGTGGTATATTAAAGTCCAGATTTACATTGTGCAGCAAAGCTTCACTTTTAAGGAAATTCCATAAGTAGTCTGTAAAGAAATGCTTAATTTGGATGCGTTCAAACACTTTTTCGGAAGGCTTTGCAATACTTAGAAAATCTGTAATAATTTTATTCGCTCGATCAATTTCCGGAATGAGTAGATTCGAAAATAATTGACCGATATCACTCCCCACCTCTTTTTCAAGAAATTGGAGGTACCCACGTACAGTTGTTAGAGGATTTCTTATTTCATGCGCGATACCAGCCGCAATTCGCCCTGCTAGTACTTGTTTTTCAGCCGTTTTTATCTTTTCCTCCATAAAAAAGCGGTCTGTCATGTCACGTAGTTGTCCGTACGCTCCAATGACCTTCTCACCCTCATATATCGGTTGTGCATCAAAAAGACAAATAATTGGGTCTCCTAAAGCACTTTGAAAAATGACTTCTTTACTATCATAAATTTCCTCCATAGTAAGGACATTCTTGAAATAGTCTCCTAAAATGGGAAGTTCATAAATATTTGTAAAAGGTTTATCAAAAATTTGCTTAGCAAAATCAGTAAATTCTAAAATCATCCCATTTGCATTAGAAATAATGATTCCGTTTCTAGCTCCATTTATTAATACTTGATTAAAGATATTAAGCTTACGATTTTGTTTTCTTAAAAGCAATTCTCTCTCAATGGAATCCACTAATTGGGTAAGCATTGGCAAAAATAAGGGATTGTGAAAAGCAACAGGGACCATGATATTTACACTACCTAATAGATTATCCTCATCTGTGTAATGAAAAGGAGCGCCATAGCACGCCATTTCATGAAGAAAGGTGTGGTAATGGTCCTCTCCCACTAACTGAACGGGATGCTTGTGTTCTAACGCCAAACTAACTACATTCGTTCCTGTATCTTCTTGTCTAAATAAACTTCCCAAGTGAATACCAAATTGATCAATAGTAGACTTTATGAGGTCGTCACCTGCCAGGTCTAATAAGTAACCTTCTGAATCCGAAATAGCGATGAAAATTGGCGTTTCTTGTAAAGTGAAAATCAGTTTTTCTGAAAAGAAACGAACAACGGACAGTATTTCTCTATACGCTTCTTGTCTTTTTTGAACCTCTAATTTGGATAAAGTTACTCTGGGACGAACGATCTCATTTGGATCCATCCCGATTTCTTTACACTTCCTCTTTGAAAGTGTGATATAACGTGGTTCCTTTTCGTTCATCGAATAGCACCTCAAAAATAATAAATGCAAATTGTATTATAACATGAAATATGTATCTTTTATCCTAGTGATTTGCCACATAGGAGGAATTTAAATAGATGTGCACAATTAACGAGAAAATCGAGCTAGAGTAAAAGGCGCAATCGGTAGCGCGTTCATGTTATAATGGACAAAAAGAACATAGACATCATTATTAGGTTAGTAGACAAATCACGTGATGGTTTTTAAAGGAAGGTATCTATGGTAGAAGAAAACATTACAAGAATTCATCTTGACGGAAAAGAATACATACTTATTGGGACCGCCCATGTGTCGAAGCATAGTGCAGAGCAGGTGAAGGAGGTTATTGAAACTGAGAAACCTGATGCTGTCTGTGTAGAGTTGGATAAGCAAAGATATCAATCGATTACGGATGGAAATAAGTGGAAAGAAATGGATATCATACAAGTGATTAAGGAAAAGAAAGCTTCCTTATTGTTAATGAATTTAGCTATTTCTTCCTTTCAAAATCGGATGGCTAATCAATTTGGCATAAAAGCAGGACAGGAAATGATTCAAGGAATTGAATCAGCGAAAGAAACAGGCGCAACACTTGTACTCGCCGATCGGAATATCCAAATTACCTTTGCTAGAATTTGGGGTGGAATTGGCCTTAAAGGGAAAGCGCTTCTTTTAAGCCAAGTGATCGCAGGTATTTTTAGTAAGGAAAGTATTACGGAAGAAGAATTGGAAAAAATGAAAAGTCAGGATACGCTTCAAGCGATCCTTAATGAATTTACGGAAACCTTTCCGCGATTAAAGAAACCTCTTATCGATGAACGAGATCAATATCTTGCACAAAAAATAAAAGAGGCGCCAGGGGAGAAAATTGTTGCCGTACTTGGAGCAGCACATGTACCTGGAATCAAGGAAGAAATTAAAAAAGAACAGGACTTAACAAAGCTAACATCTGTCCCCCCTAAATCAAAATGGCCAAAAATCATTGGCTGGAGTATTCCTGTGATGATCTTAGCAATCATTGCGTATACGTTTATCGCGAACCCGCAGGCAGGGTTATCTCAAACGTTCAGTTGGATTTTGTGGCATGGTGGGTTATCAGCATTAGGAGCAGCAATTGCACTCGGACATCCATTGACGGTTTTAATCGCCTTTTTGGCAGCTCCGATTACATCCTTAAACCCAGTTCTCGCATCAGGCTGGTTTGCCGGACTTGCCCAAGCTTATGTCAGACGCCCAAGTGTTAAAGATTTTGAAACACTGTCTGAAGACGTGTTTAGTGTAAAAGGATTTTGGAAAAACAAAGTTAGCCGAATCTTGCTAATTGTTGTATTATCAAACCTTGGAAGTACACTAGGAACAGTCATTGGCGGAGCAGATGTCATCCGAGTGTTCTTCGAGAACTTATAATATAGGAAGATGAAGATCCGAAGGGGGTCTTCATCTTTTTTATTATTTTGGGCGGGAGCAATTGTTACGGTTTCGTCACTTAGATATTCAGAATTTAGTGGATAGGGGGAAGTAAATTAAGCTATGTAAAATTGGTACTCTATTTATCTGACAGGAAAGAACAGAATTCTTTCCATTTAAAAAAATAAAAATGGTGTATAATGGAAAGTACCATGACAGTAGGTGAGAATTCTATATGAAAATACGAAAGCTTAATACAGGGGAATCAGTCCCATTCGATTTGTTGCTTGAAGCTGATCCTTCTCGAAAAATAGTAGAAGAGTATATTAGAAGGGGAGATTGCTATATAGCTGAAGACTCCAACACAGTAGTTGGTGTTTACGTTCTACTCCCTACTAGACCTGAAACCGTTGAGCTAGTGAATCTTTCCGTTATAGAGAGTGAACAAGGGAAAGGGCTTGGCAAAAAGCTTGTTTTGCACGCTATCCAGAAAGCTATAGATCGTGGATTTCAACGAATAGAAATTGGTACGGGTAATTCCAGTATTGGACAGCTGGCTCTTTATCAAAAATGTGGCTTTCGGATTGTGGGTGTAGATGTCGACTTTTTTAGTAAGAATTACCCAGAGGAAATCTACGAAAATGGTATCCATTGTAGAGATATGATTCGACTATCAAGAGATTTGTAAGAAAAAAGGGGGAGTTTTTTATGATTTTAGAAGCGGTTATGCTTCAGGTTAGAGAGGGTCTTGAAGAGGAATACGAGGAGGCATTTCGACAAGCATCCGGAATTATTTCCAGTATGAGAGGCTATCAGTCACATGAGTTACAGCGCTGTTTGGAAGTGAAGGGAAAGTATTTGTTACTTGTGAAGTGGGACACATTAGAGGATCACACAATTGGATTTCGTGGGTCAGCAGAGTACCAGGAGTGGAAACTTTTATTACACCAATTCTATGACCCGTTTCCGACAGTAGAGCATTTTAGTAAGGTTGAACATTAACTCGGAGGCAGACTATGAGGGTCCTATTAGAACTAGTGAGAATCATATTATTGTTCGGGTTTCTTGGGAGCTTGTTAGGGATGCTATTTACATTTATTTATGAATTTCTAGGAGTAAATATAGCTAATAAAGAGTGGATGGTTTCTCTTTCTATCTTTATTCTCTTATTTGTTTTATATCGGAATAGATGGCAGTTTAGTGGATGGTATAAGGGGAAGGGAAGAGAAAAGCTTCCAAAGAAAGTTACGAATGTACTTGTTTCAGGTGTAAGTTTACTTCTCATTTTAGTTCCCTTTTTAACATGAAAAGGTCCGTTACACGAAAGGGATGTATAGAAATATGCTTGTTGTTTATATTTGGAAGAGGAGTGTACAGGTTGTCTCATCAAACTATAACAAACAAAGGTCTTTTTATAAATTATAAAGCTGATTGTGAAAATTGTTTTGGTTTATGCTGTGTCGCTTTGCCATTTATCAAATCAGCTGATTTTGCAGTAGATAAAGATGGAGGGGTACCTTGTAAAAACCTTCAGGAAGATTATCGTTGCGGAATTCATGAGGGTTTACGGGGGAAGGGATATAAAGGCTGCACCGTGTATGAATGCTTTGGAGCTGGACAAAAAGTTTCTCAATTTACTTATAAAGGTAGAGATTGGCGGGAAGACAAGAATGCAGCAAAGGAAATGTTTCATGTTTTTCCAATCATGCAGCAGCTTCACGAGATGTTGTATTATTTACAGGAAGCACTTATTCTAGCAGAAACTCGTTCCATTCATAATGAGATACAAAAGGTACTAGAGGAGACGGAAGCCCTTACGAAACTAAATCCGAATTCATTAATGGATCTTAGTGTATCAAATCATCGTAAGGTCGTAAATGAATACCTTTTAAAATCAAGTGAGCTTGTTCGTCATAAAGTGAAAAAAGATAAAAATCATCAGAAAAAAGTTGGAAAAGGCATGGATTTAATTGGTGCCAAGTTAAAAGGTGCAAACTTAAAAGGTATGAGTTGGAGGGGTACTTTTCTAATTGCTGCGGACCTTCGTGAAAGTGATTTACGGTATTGTGACTTTATTGGTTCCGATTTGAGGGATGCCAATTTACATGGCGCTAATTTACAAGGCAGTATCTTTCTTACACAAGCACAAGTAAATGCCGCGGAAGGCGACAAAAATACTAAATTACCATCTCACTTAAAAGTACCGGAACATTGGTTAACGTAGGTTAACATATATCACAGGAGAATTTACAAATGATTCAGATCAGGTTGGGCGGTGTAAATTTCATTTACATTGCTTTTTTATTTATTTTTCAGTGGGAGATATATTTATGGAGATTTCTTTAATAAGGCATGGAAGATCAAAATGGGTACAGAATGATTGGATTACATTTAAACAATTTGAAGACTGGGTAACTAGGTATGATGATCATGGGGTTTATGCAGAAGAAACTTACCCGAAGGAAACGAAAAAAAAATTGGCAACAGCCATTATGGTCTATACAAGTGATTTATATAGGTCTAGGGAGTCTGCAAAATTATTAATTCCCACAGTGGATCTTGTTTCCGATTCTTTGTTCAGAGAAACAGAGTTGCCAACAATTTCAGGATTTTTCTCGAAAGTAAAATTACAGCCGAGCGGATGGGCAGTCTTGATGAGGTGCTTGTGGGTTGCGGGTTATTCTAGAAAATGTGAATCCTTTGCGGATGCAAAAAATCGAGCCAAACAAGCTGCAGAGGAACTAGTCCGTTCGGCTGAAAAATCCCAATCTGTGGTATTGGTCGGACATGGATTTTTTAATATCTTAATAGCGAAAGAACTTTTACAAATGGGATGGACAGGCGCGAAGAGACCTGCGATGAAGCATTGGCAAGTTACTACATATACTAAATGAATTTTATTGAAGGAGTTAATCAAACAGGTTTGACTCTTTTTATTTTTCAAAAAAATCTTGACCCTCACATTAGTGTTACGGTTTAGAATGGAAGTATCAAGTGTATGAAAGGAGTCTCCTCAATGAAAATCGGTGAATTATCTAAATTAACGGGGGTGAGTATTCGTTCCCTAAGGTATTATGAGGAGCAGGGAATTCTGAGTCCTACGAGATTATCAAATGGCTATCGCATATACAATGAAACTGCCGTTGACCAAGTCCATACGATCAAGTTTTATTTGGATTTAGGACTCTCCATAGATCAGATTTCTGGGTTTTTACATTGTGTTCTTAAAAATAAAGAAACCTTTTGTAAAGAAGTACTGCCGATTTACGAGGAAAAACTGGAGGAAATTGAAAAGCAGATTGAGACGCTTCAAATGATTCGATTAAATTTAATGGAACGTGTGGCAGCGATTAAAGATGACCGATAAAGGAGGAACAAGTAATGTTGGAACTAGGTCAAGAAACATTTCATGAACAAGTAGAAAAAAAGGGAGTTGTATTAGTGGATTTTGGTGCTCCATGGTGCCCTCCGTGCCGTGTGCAAGAACCGATTTTAGAGGAACTTGAAGTGAAATACGGAAGTCGTGTGGTGATTGCGAAAGTTGATGCGGATGAAGAACCTGAACTAGCATCCCAATTTGGAATTATGGGGTTGCCAACTCTATTAGTATTCAAGGATGGGGAGCTGATCAATACGATGCGTGGTCTGCATAGTAGAGAACAAATTAGTACAATCATTGATCGTTTCATCATATAACAAATATGATAAAATGATATTTATGGAAATAAAATGGCTACCTTCATGGTGGCTTTTTTACTGCTAGGGGGGGAAAATGGATGAATCGAAAGGTTGTTCTTTTCATAGCGACGAGCTTGGATGGATATATTGCCACTAATGAAGAATCACTTGACTGGCTTTTTCAAGTAGAAGGCGAAGGAGATAATGGATACTCAGAATTTTATGAAACAGTAGACACAATCCTCATGGGAAGAAGGACCTTTGACTGGGTGATGAACCAGGTAAATGGACAATTTCCGTACGTAGGAAAAGAGAGTTTTGTATTTTCAAGAAGTAAACAACCGGTGCACGATCAACATGTGAAGTTTGTTGCGGATGACGTTATTCCTTTTATAAATAAGCTTAAAGCACAACAAGGGAAGTCTATTTGGTTAGTTGGTGGAGGAGACTTGATTCACTCGTTTTTAAAAGAGAAGCTTGTGGATGAGCTCACGATTACCGTAGCTCCGGTTTTACTTGGGGCAGGGATTCCGTTATTTAAGGAATACGAGCTTGAACAGAAGCTTGAGTTAAAGGGAATTAAAAGATTCAATCAATTTGTTGAGTTGCATTATATGGTTAAAAGATAGGAAGGAAATAATGTGAAAACATATAAGTATTTATTTTTTGATATAGATGATACGTTATTAGATTTTCAAGCTACGGAGAAGGAAGCGTTACGCGCTCTCTTTGCAGAACAAAATATGGACTTAACGGCAGAAGACGAACGCAGGTATAAAGAGATAAACCAGGGTTTGTGGAATGCTTATGAAAACGGAAAGATTGATCGAGACGAGGTACTCAACACGAGATTTTCGACTTTCTTTATGCATTACGATTTGAAAGTAAATGGAAGTTTATTAGAAAGAAAGTATCGCAGTTATTTAGAGCAAGGACATCAGCTTATTGACGGTGCAATGGACTTAATTATACAATTGCAGCCTCAATATGAACTGTACATTGTAACGAATGGCGTGTCCAAAACGCAGGATAGAAGACTTAGAGACTCTGGTTTATATCCATATTTTAAGGATATTTTTGTCTCTGAAGACACAGGGTTTCAAAAGCCAATGAAGGAATTCTTTGAATATGTGTTTGACAGAATTCCAAACTATATTCCAGAACAGGGTTTGATTATCGGGGATTCTTTATCTGCAGATATTAAAGGTGGACAGATCTCTGGTCTAGATACCTGTTGGTTTAACCCGTTACGAAAAGAAAATCAATCAGGGCTTAGTCCTACTTTTGAGATTCAACAGTTAAAGGAGATACATGAGATTCTACCAAGTTTGGTGAAAACCTCATAGGAATAATAAAGGAAGTGGCGACTTGATATTAAGCTCTTCCTTTTTTTTATTTAACATGTTACTATATAGTCACATATAATAAGTGACCAAAAGGTAACATGTTATATTTAAAACCAATCTGGAAAGGATCATTGTGATGGATGACGAACTTTCGGCTCTTTTTAAAGCACTGGGCCACCCGACCCGAAGACGCATTCTTGATATATTGAAACAATCCCCAAAAACGACGGGAGAACTAAATGATTTTTTTCCCGAAGTCTCAAGATATGCGATTATGAAGCATTTATCAGCTTTGCAAGAAGGCAATCTCGTAATTGTTCGACGCGAGGGGAAATACAGATTTAATTATCTTAATGTCATTCCTTTAGAGGAAATGAACGAAAGATGGGTAGGGAAATATATGAAAAAGGATGCCCGATCACTTCTGAATTTAAAATCATTAGCTGAACAAACAGGAGGAGAACTAGAAATGGATCATTCAAATCAAGCACAAGTGTTTCGTATTGAACAAGAAGTAGTCATAAACGCACCACGGCAAGAGGTTTTTAAAGCTTTGACCGAGAAGGCAGAAGACTGGTGGGAGTTTCGTATAGCTCCAAAAGGTGTGTGCTCAACATTTTCATTTGATGCAGTACCAGGAGGACAATTTATTGAAAGATGGGGAGAAAATGATGGAGCGGTATGGGGAAATGTGTATTATGTAAATGCTCCAGAGGAAATTCGAATACATGGTCATTTAGGCATGCAAGGGGCAGTTAATAGTGCATATACCTATCGATTGACTGAAAAAGATGGTGTTACAACCCTTCAATTATCTCATACTGCTTCAGGTGTTATTGAAGAAGAATGGGAGGAATCACATAATCATGGATGGAAACATCTTCTCGGCACGTTATTAAAGAAATATGTTGAAGAAAATAATAACGTACAATAGATGATCCAATCTGAACTGGAGGAACATTATCATGGTAGACGTGTTTACAGAAATCATCATAAATCGTCCGTTAGAAAAAGTATCAACGTACGCATCCAATCCGGAAAATGCTCCAGAGTGGTATGTGAATATACAGTCGGCGGAATGGAAAACTGAAAAAACTGTAAAGAAAGGATCTCAAATTGCATTTAAGGCTAATTTCCTCGGACGAGAGCTTGCTTATATTTATGAGATTATCGAATTCCAACCAGGGGAGAAGTTAGTTATGAAGACCTCTGCTGGTCCGTTTCCAATGGAGACAATATATACATGGGAGTCTATTGAAAGTGATGTTACTCGTATGACTCTTCGAAATCGGGGAAATCCAACTGGTTTCTCTAAACTTTTCTCTCCTTTTATGACTACGATGATGAAGAAAGCGAATATGAAGGATTTGAAAAAGATCAAAAAGATACTTGAGGACTAAGAATAGCAGGTTTTACCAATAGTTATAATAGGCATTCGCCCTTCCGATCTCTTTCTATCATCATAGGATAGTATTGTAACTCTGAGGAGGTGTGAATGAATGTATAACAATAGTTTTGCGTTAATCGTTGTACTATTCATCTTGTTAATTATTGTTGGTACAGCATTTGTTGCCTAAATGGCATTGTGAATATGTAAAGAGTCAGCCATAACTGGTTGACTCTTTTTGAGTTTAATAAAATTTTGTTATTGTGTGAACGATTTTAGTATGCTATTGTATCTTTGTAACTTATTAAAGATATTTAATAAGTGTCTTGGAACGGTGGTGAATGAATAGATGAGTGACTTAATAGCAACTCCGAAATCAATGAAAAACCTCATCTTAAGGGGAATCCGATCTGGATTAATTGAACTTGGGAGTGCAACAAAAGTCGAATTAAGCAATAAATTAGGAATTAGTTTTCCTACGATTAGCAAATTTCTCGCGCAAATGGAAAAGGATGGAGAACTGTTGGTCGTTGGCCTTGATGATTCGAGTGGAGGAAGAAGAGCCAAACGCTATTCATACAATCCAGAGTTTATGCTGGGCTTGGCGATTTTTTTAGAAAGTAATGAAACCCACTATACCGTATTTAATTGTTTGGGTGAGGTAAAAGAACAAGGGAACACGTCAAGCGTACTAAAGAATAACGATTTGAGTTTATTAACCAAATGTATTCAGGGCATCATTACTGAGTATCCAAAAGTTGCCTCCATTGCGATTGGCGTACCTGGATCGGTTGATAATGGACGTATATTTTACATACCTGATTATGACCATTTACAGAACTTTGATTTAAAAGGGTATTATGAAAATCTTTTTTCTATCCCTGTCGTAATCGAAAACGATATGAATGCAGCGGTACTTGGCTACTATAAATCGCTTGAGCATATGGACAATCAGTCCCTCGTATACTTGTATTTTGGCAAGAATGGTCCAGGTGCCGGAGTTCTAATTAATGGAGACGTGGTGCGTGGGAGTTCCTTTTTCTCAGGTGAAGTATCATTTGTTCCACAGTACGAAAAACAAAACTTCTCTCAAGCCTTAGAAAATCGAGCGGCATTTCTTGATGATCATACTTTGGATGCGGTAAGTAGGTTAGTAGCTACATTTGTTGCCATAATAAACCCTCATTTGATTATTTTTTGTCATGATGAAGTGAATGAAGAAGTTCTTGAAGAGATTAAAAAGAAAAGCTCGACCTATGTTCCACGTGAACATCTTCCTCAATTAACCGAAAGCAACTGGAAACAAGACTATTTGTTAGGTTTACAGAATTTAGGGCTCGAGCTCATGATCACTAAAACAAGTAAGTAAGCAGACAAGAGAGGAGAACTTCTAATGGCAACATTTTTCTTAGTGATTATTTATTTGGCTTTTATAAGCTTAGGATTACCAGATTCCTTGTTAGGAGTTACATGGCCATTAATGAGAGCAGAATACGGAGCACCTATGGAAATGGCTGGATGGCTGTTTATGACGATTGCAGGTGCCACGATTGTTTCGAGTCTTTTTACAGGAAAAGTTCTTAATAGGTTCGGTACTGGTAAGGTGACTTTTGTTAGCTGTCTCCTGACGGCTGTAGCAATACTTGGATTTAATTTTGCACCATCAATGATTTGGCTGTTTATTTGTGCAATCCCTCTTGGTTTAGGAGCGGGTTGCGTGGATGCTGCTTTAAACAATTATGTGGCTGCCAACTATAAGGCACACCACATGAGTTGGCTTCACTGCTTTTGGGGAGTGGGGGCTACGCTTGGGCCGATTATTATGTCTTCGTTTCTTACGGGAGATCAATCATGGAGAAGTGGATATTTTACCATTGCTGGCCTTCAGTTTGGATTAGTCGTTATTCTTTTCTTAACCTTGCCGTTATGGGAAAAGGTAGCTAGTAAATCGACTAACAAACTAAACACTGAAATAGATTCTTCTATCAGTCAAACTACAAAAAATGAAAAGCCTCTTAAAATTAAGGGAGTAAAGTTAGCCATGGCTACGTTTTTATTTTATTGCGGTGCTGAAGCAGGTGTAGGTCTTTGGGGAAGTAGTTATTTGGTAAACGTAAAAGATCTGTCTGTTGGTGTAGCTGCTCAGTGGATTTCTGTATATTATGGAGGCATTACGATAGGAAGGTTCTTGACCGGATTTATTACGCTAAAGGTTGATAATAAAACATTAATTCGCTCAGGTCAGATGACAGCTCTCGCTGGAACGATCCTTATGTTATTACCCATACCATCAATCTTTTCACTTGTAGGTTTAATATTAATTGGTTTAGGCTTGGCACCCATTTTTCCATGTATGTTACACGAAACTCCAACGCGATTTGGAAAGGAACATTCTCAGACGATCATGGGTTATCAAATGGCGCTTGCGTATACGGGAAGTACCTTTTTACCACCAATACTAGGATTGGTGGCTTCTCATACAACGATAGGTATTTTTCCTTATGTGATCGTACTCTTTGCAATAGGTATGCTTTTGGCTTCAGAAAAGTTAAATAGGGTCATGATCGATAGGAAGATTTTATTAAAAAGAAATACTGAATCAACTGCTATGTAACCAATAGGGAGGAGCGGAGTGAATTGAAAATTGAGCATATAGCCATCTGGGTTAAAGATCTAGAAAAGATGAAAGCTTTTTATGAAAGATACTTTAACGGAAAGTCAAATGAAAAGTATCATAATGTGAAAAAAGGCTTTGAATCTTATTTTATTCAATACGAAAGTGGAGCGCGTTTAGAGATTATGCGCAAAGTAGGTGTGAATAAAGAAGATCAAGCTGACAGAATCGGTTGGGCACATGTCGCGTTTTCACTTGGCAGTAGAGAAAAGGTCAATGAACTTACGGAAAAGCTTCAAGAAGATGGGTATGTGCTCGTGGATGGACCACGTCTGACGGGTGATGGCTATTATGAAAGTGTAATAGAGGACCCTGAAGGGAATTTAATTGAGTTAACCGTTTAATACTTCCTTAACAAGGCTACCTTTCAGGGTGGCTTTTTTTTTCCATTATGTTGGCCTAGCTATCTTTTACCAAAACAGGCTCCAACCATTTTTGGAAACCATAAATCAATACAGCTACAAATAAGCTGAGTAAAAGAACACCAAAAGAAGTAATATTTATTAACTTGTAAATACCTAAATACTCATACCATTTGCTAATCCCAAAAGCTAATAATGAATCCATTACCAAATTTGTAAGCATGTACAGTAGAAATTTTCCATAAGTAAAGTACATGATGATCACCGTTCCAACTAAAAACAAACCGTACACAAATGTGGTTGTATTCGTGAGGAGAATAATATTCTCTTTGATTTCCCACCACTTAAATCGATCAGCAAGTTGAAAGACGAAAGTTAAAACTAGTGAACCAAATACTCCAGCAGGAAAGAACCGTTTCAATTTGTTCTTTTTTAGAAAAAATAGTAACAACCAGGGACCAAGTAGTAACGTCCATAATAAAATTTGATTGAACATGGTACACCACCTAGTGCTTTTTTACATAATATTCCCTTAATCTTTCGTATTAAGTCAATTGTATGATTTTAAATTAATTAAGAATCATTATGACCTAGCTTTCAAGTGGGGCATTTTAAAAATTTAGGCATATGATGAAATGCATGATTAATTATAAATAGATTACATGAGTAGGAGGTTGTATCTATGTACAACTACGGCAACCCATATTACTATGCCTACAATTATCAACCAGTCCAACCGTATTATTATTATGAAGATCCATCTGTTTCTACATTAAGACAACCAGTGGATTTAGGTACAAGATGGGAAGTGGAAGAAGGTGGCTGGAGAGCCGTTTGGACAAGACGAGGAAACAGCAATGTGTTTGATGGCAGATGGACGAGAGCCGGACAAACGCCAATTACCGCTGTATTGAGAATGACTGTGGACGGCAATTTCGTCTGTATTTCAAGAAGAAATAGTAGCGATGGAAACAATTGTCAGTACGTAGGCAGAATTGAAGGAAACAGAGTAGTAGGTAGCAATGTGTGTAACAGAGGCGGCGGTTCTTGGAGCGGTACGATTTTAAGAGGACCAGCAGAACCAGATTTAGGAAGAAGATGGGAAGTAGTAGAAGGTGGCTGGAGAGGAATTTGGACACGACGAGGAAATAGCAATGTATTTGATGGTAGATGGACTAGACAAGGTGCAAATCCAATAACAGCTGTCTTACGAATGCAGCAACAAGGAAACCAGGTTCGAATTGAACGTCGAAATAGCAGCGATGGAAACAACTGTACCTACACAGGTAGAATAGAAGGGCGAAGAGCATCCGGAAACTTTACATGTGACCAAGGTGGAGGAAATTGGAGTGCTACAATCACTGGATAATGAAATTGAGAAGGGCTACTAATTAGTAGTCCTTTTATTGTATAAATGGATGATCCTATTTGATAAAATGGAAATATTAGGAGGTTGGTGCTTTGATCTTGGTATTTCTAGCTTCTGTTTTCATTGTTATTTCGTTTGCTTTCTGGATTGATTGGAAAAGAAAGGAAAATAAGAATAATCCCCACATCCCAACCAACCCGAACGCGAAACCTGGAGACAGCTCAAACTATATGATGGGGGATAATAAATATACGGGTGGATCCCAATAATTGTGGTGAAACAAGTAGGAGTGGTAAATTGAATAAGTCTGACAAACTCATCATTGTAATCCATGAAATATATGGAGTTAACCAACATATTAAGACATACTGTAATCATTTTGCCAAGTTGGGATATGAGGTTTTTTGCCCTAATCTTTTAAATAAAGAACAACCCTTTCCCTATGACCAAGAAGAAACAGCATATCAGCATTTTATGAATGAACTCGGTTTTTTAATGGCTAGAGACAAGATCAATAAGATGATCAATGAATATAGGGAAAAGTATAAGAAAATTTATCTTGTCGGATTTAGTGTGGGCGCAACTATTTCTTGGCTTTGTAGTGATGATGAAGGCGTTAATGGGATAATTGGATATTATGGGTCGAGAATAAGAGATTACATGAATGTCTATCCAAAATGTCCTGTAATACTATTTTTTCCTGAAAAAGAAGAAGCTTTTCATGTAGACGATTTAATTCCTAAATTAATAGAAAAGAACGTGGAAGTAAACAAATTCGAAGGAAAACATGGATTTAGTGATCCCTTCTCTATGAAATATAATAAACATTCTGCCGAAGAAGCATTTCAAAGTGTGGTAGATTTTTTAGATAGTCTAGAGGTGCCCAATATACCCATCAATTAAACGGTCAAAAATACAGTGGAGAGGGAAAATCTCCACTGTATTTTATTCTGAAAAAGAAATAGGAGATCCCGTTGATGTGTGTTGATTCATCCATTCTAGAGAGACTTTTGAGACCGTTTGCCAATCAGAAATTTCTGATTTGTGCTGCTCAACCCAACTCATGCAGAATTGTGAGTCAATGCCGTTTTCTTCACATTGTTGTAAAAATGACTGGATACTGGATTCAGTACAATTTTCGAATGAGCCGCAGGTGGTTTGAAAAATCTTCTCCATTTTCGTTTGTTGTGCATTTTCCTGGACCATAATAATTCCTCCCATCGATATTTGTTTGCCAACTTAAGTATATCCATGTGGCAAAAAAATATTTCAAAAAATGGAATTCAATTAGTGCAATGATTCACTAAATCCTGGAATTCACTGGTCCTAAACCAGCAGTTAGAACAAAAATTCAACTGGTATCTGGAAATCCCCAGTCCTAAACAACTTTTAAAGAATCTGGTTTCGCAGTATCAATTTGATTCTATATGTAACTTTTTCATTCGGTACTGTAGACTTTGTCGACTGAGTCCAAGTAAGTTGGCTGACTTTGAAATGTTAAAGTCGTTTTTCTTTAGAACATGTTCAATATATGATCGTTCAAACAATTCCATTTGGTCCTTTAGCGGGACGGTGACATCATTGCTCTCTTTAATAAAATGGTCCACTGTTGATAAGGGAATCATCATTTCTTTCATTTGCATTTTGCTTCGATATTGGAAAGGTAAATGAGAGTATTGAATCTCTTCTTCATCCATAATAATGTTCATGGCAGCTTCAATGATATGTTCAAGTTCTCGAACATTTCCGAGCCAATCATATTCCATGAAGGATCTAGTCACTTCTTCAGACAAACCTTTTACATTCATTTGAAAACGTTCATTATACTTTTCAATAAAATGTTGAACAAGAAGGGGAATATCTTCCTTTCGATCCCTTAACGGTGGAACAAAGAGAGTGACAACTCCCAGTCGATAATACAAGTCTTTTCGTAAATGATCATTGGCAATCGCATCAATTGGGTCCTCATTAATATTGGCAATGACTCTTACATCTACCGCTGTATCCTTTGTATCACCCACACGACGAATCATTTTTTCCTGTAGAACTCGTAATAATTTGGCTTGAAGATTTAGATTTAAGGAGTTGATTTCATCCAGTAATAATGTACCGCCATTTGCTTGTTCAAATAACCCTGGTGAGTCAACAGCACCTGTAAATGCTCCACGCTTTGTTCCAAATAATAGACTTTCTATTAAATTATCGGGTAGGGCTGCACAGTTTTGTGAAATAAAAGGAGCCGAAAACCGGCTGCTTGCATTATGAATACTTTGCGCAAACAGCTCCTTTCCCGTTCCTGTTTCACCAACAATTAACACATAAGAAGAGGTTCGTGCAGCACGTTTCGCAAATTCAATTACTTCTTTAATCGCAGGACTATTGCCGATAATATGATTAAACGTAAACCGAGTCGTCCCTTTCGTATTCATATTTCCTTTTATAAGGCGTTCTAGTTTCGTGACATCATTGGCAATTTCAACGGCTCCTTGAATTTCACCATTTTTAAAAATAGGGAAGGTATTGTTGATAGTTGTAATTTCTCGACCTTTATTGTTGAAGTAGGTTTGTTTTACATTCGTGGTCTCTTTGCCTTCTTGAAGTGCTTGTACAAGAGTACTAGATTGATCGTCTTTAAACATAAACACATCTAATAGATTTTTATCTATTACATCGTGTAAATCCATTGATTCCATCTGCATCATTTTCTTGTTATAAATAATGGTCTTACCGGTTTCATCCACTGCGTGAACGCCAACCTCTACCTCGTTCAAAATTCTCTCATATAACTTATTTACATATTGAAGATACGATAATGATTTTTTAAAATTTTCCATAAGCGTTCTCCCTTGATTTAGTCCCATTACCAACTATTTAATCAAAACAAACTTCATAACGCAAAATATTTTTTGCTATTTGTGACAAAAAAACGAAAATAGTGCAAAAATTTATTGCGTTTATATAAAGAGAAACCTTTATGTGACGCCAAAATAAAAGTTGGCACGAAACTTGCATTAAACATTATGAAGAATCAAAAGGGGGAGAAAGAATGAAACCTTATACACATGAACCATTTACCAATTTTACGATTGAAAAGAATAAACTAGACTTTCAAAAAGCACTAGATTATGTTCAAACACAATTAGGAAAAGATTACCCAGTGATTATTGGAGATGAAGAAATTACAACAGAAGAAAAAATTGTTTCAATTAATCCAGCGAATAAGGAAGAGATGATTGGTACCGTATCTATGGCCAATCAAGAGCTAGCGGAGAAAGCGATGCATGCTGCTCTGACAGCATTTGAAAGCTGGAAAAAGTGGAAACCTGAGCACCGTGCAAACATATTATTCCGTGCTGCTGCAATAATGCGCCGACGTAAACATGAATTTTCTAGTTATCTAGTAAAAGAAGCAGGGAAACCATGGAACGAAGCGGATGCGGACACAGCAGAAGCCATTGATTTTCTTGAGTATTACGGGCGTCAAATGCTGAAGTTGAAGAACGGAATGGATGTGCAAAGTCGTGTAGGTGAGTACAATCAATTTCACTATATTCCACTTGGAGTAGGAGTCATTATTTCACCGTTTAATTTTCCGCTTGCAATTATGGCAGGAACGACGGTTGCAGCCATTGTCACAGGAAATACGGTGTTATTAAAACCAGCCAATTCAACACCAGTCATTGCAGCAAAATTTGTAGAGTTAATGTATGAGGCGGGACTGCCTAAGGGAGTGTTGAATTACGTACCTGGCAGTGGAGCGCAAATCGGAGATTATCTTGTTGATCATCCGAAAACTCGCTTTGTATCGTTCACGGGTTCTCGTGAAGTGGGATGCCGAATCAACGAGCGTGCAGCTAAAGTTCATCCTGGACAAATTTGGATTAAGCGAGTGATCGCTGAAATGGGTGGAAAAGACACAGTGATCGTTGATAACGATGCAGATTTAGATCTTGCTGCTGCTTCGATTGTTTACTCGGCTTTTGGCTTTTCAGGACAAAAATGCTCAGCAGGTTCACGAGCGGTAGTACACCAAGATGTGTATGAGGAAGTGCTAGAAAAAGCTGTTACCATAACAGGTAAGCTGACTGTCGGGAGTCCAGAATTACAAGAAACCTACATGGGACCTGTTATTGATGAAAAAGCATACAAAAAAATCATGGAGTATATCGAAATCGGCAAACAAGAGGGCATGCTAATGGCCGGTGGTGAAGGAGACGATTCTAAAGGATTCTTCATAAAGCCAACCATCTTTGCCGATGTAGATGAAAAGGCGCGATTGATGCAAGAAGAAATCTTTGGCCCCGTTCTAGCATTCTGTAAAGCTCGTGACTTTGACCATATGATGGAGATCGCAAATAATACGGATTACGGACTAACTGGTGCCCTTATCTCTAACAATCGAGAGCATATCGAACGAGCTAGAGAAGAATTTCATGTTGGTAATCTTTATTTCAACCGAGGTTGTACAGGTGCCATCGTTGGCTATCAACCTTTTGGTGGATTTAATATGTCAGGCACAGACTCTAAAGCTGGTGGACCTGATTATTTACTGTTGCATATGCAAGCAAAAACAACATCAGAAACTCTATAAAACAAGGAGGTAACACAATGAATCAAACAACTTCTAAAACTACTAATATTATTGAACAAACTCAAAAATTTGGAGCAAACAATTATCATCCGCTACCAATCGTAATTGAAAAAGCAGAAGGTGTGTGGGTGGAAAATCCGGAAGGCGATCGTTATATGGATATGTTGAGTGCTTACTCAGCAGTGAATCAAGGGCATCGTCATCCGAAAATCATCCAAGCCCTGAAGGATCAAGCGGATAAAGTCACACTAACGTCACGTGCCTTTCATAATGATCAGTTAGGACCTTGGTATGAAAAGATTTGTAAGCTAACGAAAAAAGACATGGCACTGCCGATGAATACTGGGGCAGAAGCGGTAGAAACCGCCCTAAAAGCTGCTCGTCGCTGGGGCTACGATGTGAAAGGGATTGCTGAGAATCAAGCAGAAATCATTGCATGCACAGGTAACTTCCATGGAAGAACTCTTGGAGCAGTGTCCTTATCATCAGATCCGGAGTACAAGCGTGGATTTGGTCCACTTTTACCAGGGATTACGTTAATTCCGTACGGGGATCTAGAAGCGCTAAAGGGAGCCATCACCCCAAATACTGCCGCATTCTTAATGGAACCAATTCAAGGAGAAGCGGGAATTCTTTTACCACCAGAAGGGTTCTTAAAGGCTGCATCTGACTTATGTAAAGAACATAATGTATTGTTTATTGCAGACGAAATTCAAGTTGGCCTCGCGCGTACAGGAAAAATGTTTGCATGTGATTGGGAGGAAGTGGAGCCAGATATCCTTATTTTAGGGAAAGCACTGGGTGGGGGAGTATTCCCAATCTCTTGTGTGGTCGCAAACTCCGATGTTTTAGGAGTATTCAATCCAGGTTCGCATGGATCTACATTTGGAGGAAATCCACTGGCTTGTGCCGTTTCACTTGCTTCTCTTGAAGTTATTGAGGAAGAAAATTTAGCTGAGCGTTCCCTCGAGTTAGGGGAGTATTTCCTGAATCAACTAAAAACGATCAACAATCCGAAGATAAAAGAAATTAGAGGGAAAGGGTTGTTTATCGGTGTGGAACTTACTGAAGGAGCTAGACCATATTGTGAGCAACTAAAGGAAGCTGGTTTGTTGTGTAAAGAAACCCATGAAACGGTTATTCGTTTTGCGCCACCATTAATTATAACAAAGGAAGAAATCGATTGGGCGTTTGAAAAAATTCAAAACGTGTTAGGTTCTTAATGTCAATCGTTAACCAATATTACTAAATCGACGAGGGGTAGAACTATGCCTAATAATACTGTGGTAAATGCGATCGAAAAGGATCAACAAAAGGAACAAGAATCACTTAACTTGTTTTACTCAACGCAAACGGTTATACAAAAAGCCTTAAATAAGCTAGGGTATACACACGAAATGTATGAATTGTTAAAAGATCCAATCAGAATGCTAACAGTTCGTATTCCAGTCCGTATGGATGATGGGACGGTTCAAATTTTTACAGGATACCGTTCACAGCACAATGATGCTGTGGGACCGACAAAAGGAGGTGTGCGTTTCCATCCGGAAGTAGATGAGGAAGAGGTAAAGGCATTATCGATCTGGATGAGTTTGAAATGTGGGATCACGGATCTTCCTTATGGAGGAGGAAAAGGTGGAATTATTTGTGATCCGCGAAAGATGTCCTTTAGAGAACTCGAGAGATTAAGTCGTGGGTATGTCCGTGCAATCAGCCAAATTGTTGGACCAACGAAGGATATTCCAGCACCAGATGTGTACACAAATTCACAAATTATGGCGTGGATGATGGATGAGTATAGCCGTTTGCGTGAGTTTGATTCTCCCGGTTTTATCACAGGAAAACCAATCGTATTAGGTGGATCTAAGGGCAGAGAAACGGCAACCGCCCGAGGAGTAACGATTTGCGTAGAAGAAGCTGTAAAGAAAAAAGGCTTTGAATTACAAGGAGCAAGAGTGGTCATTCAAGGGTTTGGAAATGCAGGAAGCTATTTAGCGAAATTTATGCACGATGCCGGGGCAAAGGTGATCGCAGTTTCAGATGTATATGGGGGAGTTCATGATCCAAATGGGCTCGATATCGATTATCTTCTCGATCGACGCGATAGTTTTGGAACCTTTTCTAAAATCTTTGAAAACACGATAAGTAATTCAGAGTTATTAGAGCTTGACTGTGATATTTTAGTACCTGCAGCTATTTCAAATCAAATTACCGCTCAAAATGCAGCCAATATTAAAGCGAAAATTGTGGTGGAAGCAGCAAATGGTCCAACCACTCTTGAAGCAACAACCATTTTAACAGAACGAGGAATATTGTTAGTGCCAGATATATTGGCAAGTGCCGGTGGAGTTACGGTTTCTTACTTTGAATGGGTGCAAAATAATCAAGGTTATTATTGGTCAGAGGAAGAGGTCGATGAAAAACTATCTAAGGTGATGAACCATTCCTTTGAAAATATATTTCAAACAGCTGCGCTCCATTGTGTAGATATGCGCTTAGCAGCATATATGGTAGGGATTAAAAAGATGGCAGAAGCGGCTAGATTCCGTGGATGGGTATAGGTAAGCAGTTATAAAAAAGGTTACTGAACCTATATTGAACTGAGCCCCATTTCACGGACAGTTTAAAAAAGGTGCTTAAGCTGCTAATAGATGACTCCGGTATTGTACCGGAGTCATCTTCTTTAAGCCCCACTGATAACGATGATTGTTATATTCCTCAATAACTCGATTAACTTCTGCACTTACTTCTGCTAGATTCTCACAGGACTTATACTCGGCGAGATCTTTAAAATGCCCAAAGAACGCTTCCATTGGGGCGTTGTCCCAACAGTTACCCTTGCGGGACATTGACTGTTTTAGCCCGAGGTTTTTCACCTTCATTTGAAACACAGGATGAGTATAATGGAAACCCTGATCTGAATGTAAGATTGCTTCAGGGTGGAAGTGTTTATTTACTGCCATTTCTAGCTTTTTAAGCGTCTTATAGACAATATCCATTTCCAAGGATGTTGATAAATAATGTGCCAAGATTTCTTTGGTTGATCCATCCTTTATACATGACAAATAAGCTTTCTGTCCTTTTCCATAATAAATATATGTAATATCTGTAAGCAATACTTTCCCTGGTTCTTCTTGGTTAAAGTTACGATCTAGAAGATTAGGACAGGTGCGGTGTTCCTGGGTCGCTTTTACCATCTTTCGATATGGATTGGCCCTTCTAATTTTAGTTATTAGGCTATACTTAGCCATAAGTCTTCTGATTTTCTTATGGTTCATTACTGCCGAATAATCATTTTCCATAATCATTTTGATTTGAAGGGCACCAACCTTCTCTTTCTTAGAAAGAAAGATTCTCCTGATTAGTTCAATATCCAGTTCGTCCTGTTCATTACGAATCTCCCTTGAAGGAGTAGCCTTAAGCCAATCATAATAGCCACTTCGGCTTACCCCGGCTAGCTTACACAGATAAGTGACAGCGTGCTTCAATTTGTGTTCTCTTATAGTCTTTTCAATCAGATAGAACTTTTCAGCTGGTGCTAGAAGCGTTTCTTCTTCAACACCTGCCTTTCTAGTTCTTCGAGCTTTTTTAAGAAATCTACTTCAGCTTCTAAAAATTTTATCCTAGCTTCTGCTTTCTTTAGTTGTTCCTCTACAGAAAGTGACCTTGAAGAAGGTCTCCCTGTACTTCCTTTCCCTCGGCGTTCAGTGAGGAAGCCTTCCTCCCCATACTTATCAAAAGTTTCCTTCCACCTTAAAAGACAGCGACCAGGTAGCTTTTTACCTATAATATCTAGGTTGAACCCATTCTCAAGAAAGATTTGAGAAGGACTTTTACCTAGCTTATATTCTTGTACTGCTTTTATTTTGAATTCAGCTTTATATGTAATGGATTTGTCGGATGCATGAATGATATTTGGATTCTTCTCTAATTCTTTTATTTGATATTCTGTATATAAATTCTTGGCCATGATAAATCCCCCGTTTTCGTATGAATTCATTATAAACGGGATTTTTTCTTAAAAGATAAAAAACCCCGAATAAGGGGCACCTTTTTTTTAATAGTGACCGTTATTCGGGGTATAGTTCATATTAGGCAGCCCTGTAAGTAAAAAAGATTTGTAAAAGGAGTGAACCTAGTTGCTAGGTAAAGTATATGAATTTATTTATAGTCCTTGTTCCGGTACGATAGAGAAGGTTCTTACAGGGGAAAGTAACCATGTGTATGAATGGGAAAAGTTATTCGTTATTAAAAAGACTAACGGGCGTACAGAAGAAATATCAATTGGAATTAGTGGACATATCACTTCTTTACATGTGAAAGAAGGCGAAGTTGTGAATCCTTTGACTGTACTAGCTACCATTCAGGATGACCTAATAATTACCGGATCTGATTAGAAATTAAAACTCTTTCCGATCAAACGGAAAGAGTTTTTTTGCATCCCTAATGCAAAATTCAATTTTAAATGCAAAAATACTTGGCATAATATGTTCGGAAAAAGTTCACAATTTAAGCTTTTCTATTTTGGCATGAAATTTGCAATATAGAAGATGTAAACGCATACTTACAAGGGGAAAAGGGGGATATAATGAATTTACCGGAAAACAACACTTCACATGAATTAAAAAGAACAATGAAAACACGTCACTTATTTATGATCTCATTAGGAGGGGTAATAGGATCAGGGTTGTTCTTAGGATCTGGCTACACGATTAGCGAAGCGGGTCCGATGGGGGCAATACTTTCTTATCTAGTGGGTGGAATTATTATGTTTTTAACAATGCTGTGCCTTGGTGAGTTATCTGTTGCCATGCCAGTATCAGGCTCCTTTCAAACATACACGACCAAATTTATCGGACCAGGAACGGGATTTGCCCTGGGTTGGTTATATTGGCTCGGGTGGTCTGTAACGGTTGCGTTGGAATTCCTTGCAGCAGGACAGTTGATGGAAAGATGGTTTCCAGATGTTCCGGTTTGGATATGGAGTGGGATCTTTGCTGTCGTCTTGTTCTCCTTGAATGCATTATCGGCTAGAGCTTTTGCGGAAGCAGAATTCTGGTTTTCTAGTATTAAAATATTAGCCATTCTACTTTTTATTGTGTTAGGTGGAGCAGCCTTGTTCGGATTCATCGATTTAAAAGGTGGACAAGAAGCGCCGTTCTTATCAAATTTTACGGCTCATGGCTTGCTTCCGAACGGCTTTTCCGCGTTAATTATCACTATGATTGCAGTTAACTTTTCCTTTCAGGGTACAGAATTAATTGGGATTGCTGCTGGGGAAAGTGAAAACCCAGAGACAACCATTCCTAGATCGATCAAGCAAACGGTATGGAGAACTCTTGTATTCTTTGTCCTAGCGATTTTTGTGGTTGCTGGATTAATTCCGATGGAAAAAGCAGGAGTGATTGAGAGTCCTTTTGTTGTTGTATTTGATAGCATTGGAATACCGTATGCGGCAGATATTATGAATTTTGTTATTCTAACAGCCTTACTTTCAGTTGGAAATTCAGGTTTGTATGCGGCTACTCGTATGTTATATGCGATGTCAAAAGAAAAAATGGCAAGTCCAGTTTTAACAAAAGTAAACAAAAAGGGTGTACCCATGAATGCATTGATTTTAACAATGGGGATTTCTCTATTGTCACTGCTTTCAGGATTTTTCGCAGCAGAAACGGTGTTTGTATGGCTGCTTTCAATTGCTGGACTCGGTGCACAAGTTGGTTGGATTTCAATTACTGCTTCTCAAATTGCTTTCCGTAGAAAATATATACGGGACGGAGGTAAGCTAGAGGATCTAAAATTTAAAACACCATTTTTCCCGGTACTTCCAATCATCGCGCTTACATTAAATATTATTGTACTTGCTAGCTTAGCATTTGACTCAGAGCAACGATTAGCCCTATATCTAGGCGTTCCGTTTGTCATTGCATGCTACTTGATTTATCACTTCAAGATAAAAGATCAACATGAAAATAAGGAAGAAGCAAATTACCAAGTACGAAAAGTACAGTAACCATACAATACAAGAAAGCTTTATGCTCCTTATGGATATAAAGCTTTCTTTTGTTTTTTTCAGGGTGATATTAGGATGGTTTAATATGGTGAAATGATTTGTCTAAGTACGAGACAATGATTACGTTGAGAAAGATCGAAATGTGATTCGACGATATTGGATAGAAGTGGAGTAATACTATTTATATAAACGCACTTACTACCGGAGTTCCACAGCAGGAATAGTATTTATTCTTGAAACCTTTACACTCCTTACACGTATATAGTTGTAAGGAGCTGTAGACGCTGAGTCTTCCAATGAGAGGGGAAAGTGTGATGAGTGTATACGTAGGTGTTGGGATTATAAGTGCTTATATTGTATTATCATTATTACTAGTACCGGTGCAGTATAAGTATATTAAACAATTAGCAGAGACCAAGAACAGAAACAAGGAAAGAGGAGTTTCTGAAGAAGAGCACTATAATCAAATGAGCTTTGAAACAGAGCAGTTACACTTTAATGCGCAAGGAAATCTCTTGTTCATAGGAGCCAATCTGTTGGCAACCCTAGTTTACAATTTGAAAACCAGAGGGAAGAAGTAATACAACTTTATCATAGTGGATTATGTGCTGCCATTTAAGGCAGTTTTTTTGATATAGTGAATTAATTTTTTAATTAGTTTGTACTATTCATAATATTAGAAATGAAAAAATCCATTTTTTGCATTATACTTAACTTACTACGTATAGGTGAGGTATTTATGGAAAATAAAATTGTACCTTTAACGAATTTGATAGATTTAAAAAATCATGGGCATATATTGTATACATACAATAAGATTGATAATTATATTGAAAATGCCATCTCATATATCGAATCGGGGATTGACCAAGGTCATCACATCATTATGATTGAAAGTAAAGATACATATGAACAAATGAAGATAATATTAAAAGGGATGTTGACACAGGATGCACTTGATTGCATCCATTTTCTTGATAATTATGAGTTTTATCGACTATATGATGATTTTCATTGTGACTTAATCGTTAGTCATTTTTCAGATGTTATTACTCATTTTCAAGAAAAACATATAACCGTAAGAACGTGGGCAAATGTTTGCTGGAATGATGAAAGGGAAATTGAGTTGAAACTCGAGAGCTTTGAAAGAACCGCTGATCAATGTGTTCGTCATTCCAATCTAATATCGGTCTGCGCGTATAACGGGAACAAAATAACCGCCTCTCTCCAAAACAGCATGCTAAAATCCCACGAGTACATTATGACCGATCATGAATTAGTAAAATCTTATTTTTATAAAAATAATTCCGTTCCATTACCTTCGTTAACTATCGCAAAAGAAACCCAACTAGAGGAAAAATTAATTGCTACAAAGCATCAATTGCAATCTTTTATCTTTCAAAATTTAGATCCTGTGGTCATCATTGATAAGTGGGACAAAGTCATTACAGTAAATGCGGCATTTCAGTCAACCTTTGGTTTCACTGCAAATGAAGTGTTAGGTCTTTATGCAAGTGAACTTCCTATCCTACCAGATGATAGAAAATTCGAAGTGATACTAAATAGAAGTTTTACTGTTCTCGGCGAAAAGGTAAAAGGGTATGAAACGATAAGAATAACAAAGGATGGCAAAGTGCTTCAGGTACAGTTGTCTTGTTTCCCATTGCTTGATGAAAGGAATGAGTTGGATGGCTGGGCTGTAATCATACGGGATATTACCGAAAGAAAGCAAGCTCAGGAGTTATTAATTAAGTCAGAAAAATTGTCCATTGCTGGGGAGCTAGCTGCTGGCATTGCTCATGAGATTCGGAATCCAATTACTTCTATTAAAGGATTCCTTCAGTTGATGCAATCAAGTAACTTTGAAAAGCAGATTTATTATGACATTATGTCATCTGAAATTACTCGAATTGAGCAAATTCTTAGTGAGCTTCTTATGTTAGCAAAACCGCAAGCCGTTCATTTTGCACGTAGGGATGTAATGGTACTAATACGAGATGTAGTTACGTTATTAGGACCTCAAGCAACGCTTAATAATGTTCAAATCATCACTGATTTCAAAACGGAAACAGCACAGATTATGTGTGAGGAAAATCAAATCAAACAGGTTTGCATCAATTTTATAAAAAATGCAATAGATGCGATGCCGGATGGAGGAAACTTAATCATACAACTGATTTCTAGTGCAAAGAAGGAATTAATTATTCGTTTTATAGATGAAGGAAGCGGAATTCCAGATGAACTGATTTCAAAGCTTGGTCAACCATTCTATACGACAAAGGAAAAGGGGACAGGTCTCGGATTTATGGTGAGTAAAAGAATTGTAGAGAATCATCAAGGTACTGTCACCATATGTAGTGAAGTAGGGAAAGGCACTACCATTGAAGTGAAATTGCCTAATTAAATTACCTGTAACATTGAGAGGAGAGCAAAGATGAAACAAAAGCTAGAATCGAATGAATATGCATCTTATTATTCCACGTATGTAGACTTGGTACCTGAGGGAGATATGATTAACATCTTAATGCAACAAATGGATGAGACAGCGGACATTATTAAGGACTTAACAGAGCAGCAAGCCCATTTTTCTTATGGAATAGGAAAGTGGAGTATCAAAGAAGTGATCGGACATATTGCGGATACTGAACGAATCATGGGATATAGGCTTTTATCTTTTGCACGTGGTGAAAAAGCTGAACTACCAGGATATGATGATAATGATTACGTAAGAAATGCTTCGTTCAATGGTCTATCCCTACAAGATTTACTTGAAAACTTTCAGATAACTCGTAAATCTACGTTACAGTTAATAAAAAGCCTTCCGAGTGAAGCGTTTTTACGTAGGGGAAAAGCTAATGGCTCAGAGGTTTCCGTCCGTGCACTAGTCTACATTATAGCAGGACATGAGCTACATCACCGTAATCTCATTAAGGAGCGCTATATTGGATCCAGGGAATTTCCTAAATAATATAACTTCCTGACTATGTTAAAAATTTGTATTTAGTGTTTCTTTGGATACGAATGGTCAAAATGGGTAACGATACAGTTATTATTGTATTTTTTAAAAGGATGATTCAATTGTCTAATACCCGTCTTGAACAATTCGATAAAGCCGTACAACTGAGAGAAGATTCAACCGATCTATTAATTCATATTTGGAAAGAGTATCATTTGTACACAACGTTGGAGTACTGGATAATGGCGTCAATACTTGTTGTTCCATTATTAATATTATTTATTAAAATTGATAAAAGTAAAATCTTTTTAATTGGATTTTACGGGTATAGTGTTCATGTTGTTCTTGCTTATGTTGATATATATGGCATGAATGAGGGATTTTGGCACTATCCATTTCAATTACTACCTGTTTTGCCAAGTTTATCTATTGATGCTAGTATTGTTCCGGTAGTAAGTATGATCATGTATCAATGGACGTTAAATCATTATAAGAACTACTATCTTTATGCCATTTTAACTGCAGGTGCCTTTGCGTTTGTATTGAAACCATTACTTGTTGGCCTTGGATTATTTAAATTGTATGGAAAAGTAAATTTTATACATTTATATGTGGGGTACATCTTAATCCTACTTATGGCAAAATTTATGACCAATGTATTTATATGGACTCAAAAAAAATATGGGCCTCCAGCCAAACAATTTTGACCATGCCTTTACAAAAAGTAAAGGCATTTTTTTTTTTTGTATGGGAAAGTGTGTAAAAGAAGGAATAATATACATCTTTGTAGAATTAGTTAAACTTGTGTTTCTGCAAACAATAAAAGAAGAGGAAAGGGAAGTTTATCATCCACTAGAAAAAGTAGTGGAACTGTTAAATAGGGGGATTTAATAAATGGATGTATCATTATTGTTACAATATGGTTGGGTTTTGCTTATTTTGATTGTTCTAGAAGGATTATTATCTGCTGATAATGCCCTGGTTTTAGCGATTATGGCAAAGCATTTACCTGAAGACCAACAGAAAAAAGCGATAAATATTGGATTGCTTTTAGCATTCGTGTTTAGAATAGGGGCCATTTTCATCATTTCGTACCTGTTTCATGTGTGGCAAGTTCAAGCCATTGGAGCAGCGTACTTAATTTATATTGCTTTAAAGCATTTGTTCACGAAACACGAACGTGAAAAAGACGCGAAAGGGAAAAGTTATCGTGCAACTGTAGCTTCAATTGCTTTAGCCGACATTGCCTTTGCAGTGGATTCTATTTTGGCTGCCGTTGCTCTTGTTCTTGCACTACCAGACACGCCACTAGGAGATATTGGTGGAATGGACGCAGCTCAATTCATTGTTATCTTATTGGGAGCGATTGCTGGGTTAATTGTTATTCGATTTGCTGCAGCATTCTTTGTTAAGATCTTAACGGAACGTCCAAGTCTTGAGCGCGCTGCCATGCTACTAGTTGGTTGGGTAGGGATAAAACTCCTTATGCACACTCTTGCCCATCCATCGGTTCATATCATTTCACATGATTTTGTTGAAGGTCCGATTTGGAATACAATCTTTTGGTCTGTCATGTTAATAATCGCTCTTGGTGGTTGGTTCATGTCGGGCAAACAAAAAGCAGTTGGTCACTAAAATAAAGAGGTGCATGAATCCTTATTGGATTTGTGCACCTTTTACATTATTTAAGTATTAGTGCAATTGTTGAAAAGCTTCTTCTATGCTCCCATATCCTTTTTTGTCATCGAAATTTGGTTCATCTGTTTCAATGGTCCATTCTTTATTAATGAGTCCAAATTGCCCCTCATGATTCGTCTTATATGTTTGATGTAGCATGTATGTCCCACCATTTTGGTTAATGGTATAGCCTATATAATATTCTCCATTTGGCCCTTGCTCTTCAAAAAGACCAATATCTTCTAACTTATATGTATCCATTAACGAGTGAAAAGATTGTTGTAATGTGTTCATGATCTCCTCACGTGTACCATATTCCAAATTAATCATCCTTTCATGGTGTATGTAAAATAAATCCTCTATGAGTAGTAATATCCTACAAAGTTCAATTTATTAGAAAAAAAGTGAAATAACGAACCTTTCCTTATAAAAGCAATAAATGTATGGAAAGATAAAATAATTACTCAAACATAAAGGGTGTTATATGTAATGGATGATAAGACGAAAATCCGGTTGACTGCAGCAGAAATGTCGATGTTATAGACTCAATACATCAACGACACAGCTTCCATTTGTGTAAATAGTTATTTTTTAGAAAAAGTAGAAGATCATGAAGTCAAACCAGTTATTGAATTTGCTCTAAATGGTTCAAAATATAATATTTCCTTTTTAAAGGAGCTATTTACAAAAGAAAGCTTTCCCATCCCAATTGGATTTACCGAAAAGGATGTTCATGTAACCGCTCCAAGACTCTTCTCAGATACATATTTTTTAATGTATTTAAGAAATATGTCTGTTCTTGGAATGGCAGCGGGAGGCCTAGCTCTTGGGATTGCAACGAGACCAGAGGTAGTGGAATTTTTTAAAAGTGTTTTGAAAACGGCAGTAGGCTTACAGGACTTAACACGAGATTTAATGTTAAAGCAGGGTACATATGTCAGACCACCATTCATTTCAACACCAGATAGAGTCGACTTTGTTGAAAGGCAGAGCTTTTTAACTGGATTTTTAGGAGAAAAAAGATCGCTTGTGGCACAAGAAATTACGATGTTATTTAATAATATCCAAACAAATGCCATTGGAAAAACGTTAATTACAGGTTTTGCTCAAACGGCCAGAACAAAAGAGGTAAAAGATTACTTTATACGAGGAAAACGAATTGCTCAAAAGCATATCGACATATTTAGTGACATTCTAAAAAAGGAAGATTTACCTGCTCCGATGACTTGGGATACCGCTCTTTCGGATTCGACCATACCTGTTTTCTCAGAGAAATTAATGATGTTTCACGTATCTGGTATGATTGCTGCTGGTATTGGAAATTATGGTGCTTCTATGTCAGGAAGCCCTCGTAGAGATTTAGGTTTAAAATACGCGTCTCTTATTCCTGAGATCGCCCTGTATGCAGAGGATGGAGCAAATATCATGATTAAGCATGGCTGGTTAGAGGAACCGCCTCAATCGGACAATAGAGAGAAATTAATAAATGGGGAATAAAAAAGAACAAATGTATGGACCATACATTTGTTCTTTTGGTAGTTGTAGATTATTTACTACTTTTTTCAAAGTGAAAAAAGCCACTGGCATAGACCTTTGATGAGTTATATAAATGTCATAAGTGCTCCGCCGATTACACCTGTCACAACAATGATCCATGGAGGTAACTTCCAGTATACGAGCATACTGAATAAAATAGCCGCAAATGCAAAATCAATCGGAGCTAAAATGGAACTCGTCCAAATAGGTTGATAGAAGGCGGATATTAGAATTCCTACCACCGCCGCATTCACCCCCATTAATGCCCCTTTTATTTTAGGATTACGACGTATAGAATCCCAGAAAGGTAATGCTCCCAGCACTAGAAGAAAGGCAGGTAAGAAGATGGCGAAAGTGGCTAATAACCCACCGTGCCAACCGCTTATGACCGTTCCTAAATAAGCAGCAAAGGTAAAGAGGGGGCCAGGTACTGCTTGTGTAGCACCATAACCAGCTAAAAATGCCTCTTCAGTTAATATTCCAGTCGGAACAAATTCTCGTTCTAGTAATGGTAACACCACATGTCCGCCACCAAATACTAAAGAACCTGATCGATAAAAACTATCAAACAAAGCGACCCAATGAAGTGAAGTGGCCTCTCTTAAAATTGGGAGCAATAGTAAAAGACTAAAAAATACTAGTAAGGAAATGACTCCAAAACGACGACTAATTGGAAATGCCATCTTTTGTTCATGTGTATCTGTTTGTTGTCTGTAGAGGAAAAATCCAAGAATTCCTGCAATGAAGATTACTCCAACCTGAGTAAAGGCTGTTTGCCAAAGGAGTGTTACAACAAGAGCAAATAGTGCAAGTGCTTTTCTTTTTAAATCAGGAGTTAAATTGTTTGCCATTCCTAAGATCGCATGTGCAACGACTGCAACAGCAACAATTTTTAATCCATGTATCCAGCCTGCTTCACCCACTTCAAATCCACGAAGTAAAAGAGCAAATATCATAAGGGCAACAACCGAGGGAAGAGTAAAACCGATAAATGATACAATTCCTCCAAGAACTCCAGCCCTCATGACACCAATTCCAATCCCTACTTGGCTACTAGCTGGACCAGGTAGGAATTGACATAGTGCGACTAAATCAGCGTAACTTTTTTCATCAAGCCACTTTCTTTTGCGTATATACTCGTTGTGGAAATAACCTAAATGGGCGATTGGACCCCCAAAGGATGTTAATCCTAATTTGGTAGACACGATAAGGATTTCCAATAATGATTTCAGCTGATTCACCATATCACCTCTAAAGCTAATCTTTTATTTCTTTAAATAATTCATATGCCTTATTTCTAGCCTCGTCTAAAATTTGTATGCCTTTCTCGGTTGTTGAATAATACTTTCGTATTTTCCCTTCAACGTTTTTCTCTTCCTTTGATAGTAATCCATCTTCTTCCATGGAGTGGAGAATAGGGTAGAGTGTACCAGAGCTAATATTGTAGCCATGTTCTTTTAGTTCTTCGAGCATCCACACACCAAAGATAGGTTTTTCCTTGGCATGATGCAAAATATGAATGTGAATAAATCCAAGAAAGAGTTTCCTCAGTACCTTGTCTTCCAAAGGTTCACCTCCAAATTACCAATATAGGAAACCGATATTGACTTTCGAAATCGATTATAACATTAATCCCTAGTATTGCTATTCATAACAAGTATTATTTACAAAACCTTTACATTGTTAGGGTGTTTCGTAGCTTGATAAGTTACAATTTGTGGATAGGCAATGCCAGACAAAATAATCAAAACACCTGACCATTGTACCCATGTTACCTGTTCTTGAAGTACCCAGACGGAAGCTATTACAGCTACAGGGAGTTCTCCAGCACTAAGTATACTAGCAAGTGCGGGACTAATCTTAGGTGCTCCTAGGGAAAAGAGTAGGATGGGAATAACTGTTCCGAAGGCACCTAAAAGGAAACCATAAAACCATATACCGTCTCCGAGTGAAGAAAATAATACTTTAGGTGTGAAAATGGTTAGTAGTACTAATAGACCACCAGTAGATATGTAGAAACTACGAGTAATTAAAGGGAGTTGAGTTTCCACTTTTCCACTTAATAAAATAAATAAGGACATCATAAAAGCAGCAAGTAAACCAAAAATCAATCCTAACATATCTATTTCCTTAACATTTCCTCCAGCCATTCCACCTGCTAAAAAAGTGCCTGCTATTAATAATACGAGAGATAAAAGGGTAGATTTAGAAGGCCATTTTTTGGTTGCTAATGAATGAAGCAATATTCCCATCCAAGTGAATTGAAAAAGCAAAATAATCGCTATAGATGCTGGAATGGTTTGTAGGGAATAGTAGTAAAAAACGCCAGTCAATGCAGTAGATGCACCAACAGCAGCCAGACGTATAAACTGTTTCAAACTTATTTTTTGTCGAGAGAAAATAATCATTAAGATGAGCATCATTCCCCATCCAAAACCATATTGCCCGGTTGTTACTTCACGAAAGGTAAACCCTTCTTTGTAAGCTAATTTCACAATCGTTGACAATATTCCGAAAGAACAGGCTCCTAGAAAAACATAAAATGAATATAAGACCAAACGAAACAAGATTTAACCCCTCCTAAAAATATAAAGAACCCATCTTTATTGTTTTAGTTTCCAGAAAACAATAAAAATGGGTTCTATGAGTTAACAAAATTATACTTTTTATATAGGGTTTGTGACAAGGGATATACTTCTATTTTTATGAGGAGGAAACAAGCTTTTATATCATTTATGTTAAACGGTGATCACCACTTTACCTTGAGCATGACCTTCAGAGAAATAATTGAAAGCATCAGCAATCTCACTTAATTTATATTTTCTATCGATAACTGGCTTTACACTACCTGTTTCAAGTAAATCTTTTACATAAATTAAGTCTTTTTGATTGGCTCTCTGTAGTATGTTTCCCATCTTTTTACTTCCGATGATTGATGTCCACGGTCCTTGTATCAGGGTTTGAAATAACTGTTCTCCTGAACCTCCGACATGAAGAAAGATGCCATTCGGATTCAATGCTCTTTTATAAACAGATAAGGGTTGGCTTCCATTCACACCTAATATCAAGTCATACTTTTCCTGCGATAGGGTGAAATTCTCTTTCTGATAATCGATGACATGGTCAGCACCAATGGAAAGTAAAATGTCTACATTTCTTGTACTGCACACTCCCGTCACTTCAGCACCAAGAGATTTTGCTATTTGCACAGCAAATGTTCCAACACCACCAGAGGCTCCATATATCAGAACTTTTTGTCCAGGTTGAATATTCCCTTTATTCCGAAGTGCTTGTAGAGCAGTAACTCCAGCCATAGGAACTGCTGCTGCTTCCTCAAAGGACACATTTTTTGGTTTGAATGCGAGAGCGTCTTCAGGAACGCATACATATTCTGCAAAACCACCCCAGCCATAGGCAGATAGGTCACCGAACACCTCATCACCTGGTTGAAATTGCTTTACTCCATTCCCTATTGATTCAACTTCACCAGCAATGTCGCCTCCAGGTATGGAGTATTTCGGTTTAAATAAACCAAAAGCCAATCGAGCCAAATAGGGTTCACCTTTTAAAAGAACGAGGTTTCCATAATTAACAGAGGAGGCATGTATTTTCACTAACACTTCCTTGTTCTTAGGAACAGGTTTATCCACCTCTTTTAATGAAAGTACATCAGAATTTCCATACTTTGTACAAACAACTGCCTGCATGTAAATACCTCCTATAAATCAATCTCAATAAAATTTAATATAGCTTAAAGATATTCAATGAAACATCTCTTAAAAACTGATCAGGTTCTTTTTAACAAACAAAAAAATTGTTTTTAAAAAATTTTAATAATTTTTTAAATTCCTAGTTTACAGGTAGGGATAATGTGGATTATAGTAAAGAAACAAAGTTACTAAAGAAGTTTGGAGGCTATGAAATGAAAAAGTTAATTGTATTTGCGTTTATTGGTTTGTTTGCACAGCTAATAGACGGGGCATTAGGAATGGCGTATGGGGTGACGTCCTCATCAATGTTACTAGCATTTGGCATTGCACCAGCAGTTGCATCCGCATCCGTTCATTTAGCAGAAGTGGTAACAACAGCTGCATCTGGAGCTTCACACATTAAATTTGGAAATGTTGATAAGCAAACCGTAGTCAGACTCGTCATTCCAGGATCGATTGGAGCATTTTTAGGGGCTACATTTTTGAGTAATATTCCCGGTGACCTTGCAAAACCCTATATTTCTATTTTTTTACTTGCCCTTGGTGTATATGTTTTAGCTAGATTCTTATTCATGTTTAAAGTTGGAGAACAGAAAAATAATATTGGCCTTTCAAGAAAAAAATCCATTCCTCTAGGATTGATCGCGGGTTTTGCTGATGCGACAGGTGGAGGAGGCTGGGGTCCCATTGCAACTCCTGTATTGCTATCTCAAAAAGGAATCAGTGCACGTAAAGTAGTTGGTACAGTTGATACTAGCGAATTTGCCATTGCCGTTTCTGCTACACTTGGATTTTTAATCTCCCTTGGTTGGGAACAAGTAAACTGGCTGTGGGTAGGAGCTTTAATGATTGGTGGATTAATTGCTGCACCGATTGCTGCCTGGTTAGTACAAAAAATCCATGCTCAATTAATGGGTGTACTTGTAGGAGGATTTATTATCCTAGTTAACTCTAGAACTCTTGTAACAACATGGATTGATCAAACAAATGTTTATCCATTTGTTTACGCTAGTATTGCAGGTATTTGGATAGCTTCGATTGTATATATTGCAATAAAAATTAAAAATACAAATACAAATACAAATACAAATGCTAATGCAAGTGAAGTATTAAATTAAGTTTTGCGACCCCCTTAAGACTACAAAGTAATTCAATTTTTATATGCAAAAGTCGACTGATTTAATCAACAATTATATGTTTATGGTAAAATGTTGACTAGAATACTCAACTTTTCAAATGATTGAATAAGGCTAAATTTAGGGGGAAATAAAATGAAGGTTTCAAGTAAGGGAGAATATGCACTAAGAGCACTACTAGTCCTTGGGGAACATCATGGAAAAGTGGTATCAATTCAAGAAATTTCAGATAAAACTTTAGTTACTGTAAGTTATTTAGAACAAATCTTATTAAAGCTAAAAAAATTAGGGTATTTAGAAAGTAAAAGAGGAACAAATGGAGGATATATCCTGAAGCGAGAGACAAGGGACATAAACATTGGTGAAGTCATTCGGGTGTTAGAGGGACCACTTTCCCCTATGGGATGTGCATCAATCACGAAATACGAACCATGTCAATTAGAACCTTCATGTCAACTAAAGCCACTCTGGTCGCTTGTAAGAGATACGATCGCGTATGTGTTAGATCAAACAACTTTAGAGGATTTATTGGAGAATCGATTAACTTTGAACAAAGGGGATGATTTTCTTGCTTTCAAAAGGACAAATTGATGAGCAAGTACTAGAAAAAGTGAAGGTTTTACTCGAGAGCTTAGAATATGGGACGGTTCAAATAACCGTACATGACTCTCAGGTAACTCAAATCGATAAAATAGAAAAATACCGTTTACCTTTACAAGCAAAAGGGAAAACCCAACAAAAACATGCTAAATAACAAAAGTAAATACATGCCGATCGGACAACCGAAGGCTCCTGTTAGTTAACTGTTCATGAACATGAACCGTTGCTGAGGGGGCTTTTTATTTTGAAAAAATATACAGAGGAGTGGAGAAAAAATGGGACATCCAACGATTTATCCAACAGGAGCGACAGTTTATCAACCAGAAAAAGCAAGCAGTGGTTATACGATTTATCAAGCTGCAGACTTAGGGGCACTATTAATTGATATGAATGGAAAGGAAGTGCATTTGTGGAAAGGACTTCGTGGGTTTCCTAATAAACTTTTACCTGGAGGCTATGTATTAGGGAGTACAGCCGAAAGAGATCCCAAATATGGATTTCAAGATGAAGTGGATGTAGTTCAAGTGGATTGGGAAGGGAATATTGTTTGGGAATTTAACAAATATGAATATATTGAAGACCCCGGACATGAACCGCAATGGATGGCGAGGGCTCACCACGATTATCAAAGAGAAGGCAGCCCAGTGGGATATTACTCTCCAGAATTAGAGCCTCGTATTATTGGCGGAACAACGTTAATTTTAGCTCACAAAAATGTTCATAAGCCTGAAATCTCTGACAAATTATTATTAGATGACGTCATCATTGAGGTGGATTGGGAAGGGAATATTCTTTGGGAGTGGGCAGTTAGTGATCATTTTGATGAGCTAGGCTTTGATGAAAGTGCGAAAAATGTTCTTTTCCGAGATCCGAATACACGGTTCTTTGGAAACTCTACTGGAGATTCGGCTGGAGACTGGATGCATATCAATTCCATGTCTACGATCGGACCAAATAAGTTTTATGATCAGGGAGATGAACGTTTTCATCCTGACAATATTATTTGGGATGCAAGAGAAACGAATATTATTGCGATTATTGATAAAAAAACTGGAAAAATTGTTTGGAAGTTGGGTCCAGACTACTCCACACAAGATATGAAGCATTTAGGCTGGATTATTGGTCAGCATCATGCACATATCATTCCTCAAGGCTTACCTGGTGAAGGGAATCTCCTCGTATTTGATAATGGTGGATGGGCTGGATATGGATTGCCGAATCCTGCTTCTCCATATGGAGTAAAGAGCGCGGTACGCGATCATTCCAGAATTTTAGAAATTAACCCTGTCACATTAGAAATCGAATGGCTATATACACCAACAGAAGCGGGTTTCCAAGCACCATTAGATTCTTATCGCTTTTATAGTCCTTATATAAGCTCTGCCCAACGTTTGCCTAATGGAAACACATTGATTACCGAAGGGGCAGATGGAAGGATTTTTGAAGTCACTCACGAGCATGAATTAGTTTGGGAATATATTTCTCCTTATAAAAATAAAAGAAATGCAAACATGGTGTATCGTGCTTATCGTGTCCCATATGATTGGGTACCTCAGTTAGATAAGCCGGAAGAAACAGAAATTGTGCCTTTGAATATTGCTGAGTTTAGGGTGCCTAATGCAGCAAGTACAGGTACAGATTCAGTTGTTACGGTTGCAGGAACCGTATCATATGGAGATGGAGCATTCTGTGTAGCAACTGTAGACGAAACGAGAAAAGAGAAAGTAGAAGAATTAGAGGATTCTAAGGGGGAGATAGAATGAAAAAAATAATGTTATCAGTACTTAGTATATTGCTACTTTTTAGCCTTATCATCACAGGATGCTCAAGCACCACAAAAAGCAGTACAAGTGACTCAGGAGGAAAAGCAACAGAAGTGAGTACGGTTAGATTGGCCATTGATACAGCTGCAGGAGGATCTTTTCAGTTTCGAGCAGCTGAAAAGCAGGGATATTTTGACGAACAAGGGGTAAATGCAGAGCTATCTAATTTTGCTTATGGCATTGATACGGTTAACGCCATTTTAACGGAACAGGCGGACACAGGACTTGCTGCTGATTACGCTCTATTAAACTCGTTAGGGAAAGGCGATATGGTGGTTGTTTCCACTCTGACAAGAGGCCATGAAAGATCATTAAAAGATAACCAGCTTCTTGTGCGAGGGGACATCAAGAGTCCAGAGGATTTAAAAGGAAAGAAATTAGGTGTGCCTAAAGGGACGGTAACCGAGTATATATGGGCGAAATATTTGGAAGCCAATCAAATTAGTGAAGAAGACATCACTTACGTTCCATATAGTACACCTGATGAAGCCCTTGTAGGAGTGAAAAAGGGAGATATCGATGCGGTTTGGAGTTCAGGTGCCTTAAAAGATAAGTTCAAAAGTATAGAAGGAGTCACACAGTTAGATGACTTAGAAAGTGCGGGTGTCACAATTGATAGTTACCTTCTTGCGAAACGATCATTTGTGGAGGAACATCCAGAAGCAGTGGAGTCGGTTCTAAAGGCATTATCACAAGGTATTGAGTATGTAGGTAACCATCAAAAAGAAACAGCCCAAATGGCCTTTGAACAATTAAAAGTACCAGAAGAAGACGCGTTAAAAGATATTGAAAGACAAAATTATGTTTTAGGATTTAGCGAGGAGGATGTTAAGCATCTTGAGGATATGAAAGAATGGCTAGAGGAAAAAGGGATATTAAAAGAGTCATATAATCTAAAGGATAAGCTGTCCCTTGAGCCACTGAAGAATGCCTTTCCTGATTTAGTAACAGTTGAATAAAGGAGGAAAAAAGGATGAGCACAGTAAAGGAAAAAGTGATTGAAACTCCTGCAGCTATTTCCATTACGGGATTAACAAAATCCTTTAACGATAGTAGTTTTCATGTGCTGGAGGAGGTGGATTTATCCATTCAACGAGGGGAGTTTTTTATTCTCCTTGGTCCGAGTGGATGCGGGAAGTCTACCTTACTGAATATCATTGCTGGGTTTATTGATAAGTCTGCCGGTGAACTGATCGTTGACGAAGAAGAGGTTCATAAACCGGGCAGAAATCGAGGGGTTGTTTTCCAACAGGCCGATTCTGCACTATTTCCATGGCTAACGGTAAAAGAAAATGTTGAGTTTGGATTGAAGATGAAGAAAGTACCCAAAAACATTCGTCAAGAAACATCTGCACATTATATTAATCTAGTCGGGCTAAAAGGTCACGAAGGGAAATTCCCGAGAGAGCTTTCGGGTGGAATGAAACAAAGAGTACAGTTAGCTCGTGTATTAGCCAATGATCCAGAAATTTTGTTAATGGATGAACCTTTCGGTGCCCTTGATGCGATGACTAGAAGAACGATGCAAACCGAATTCATTCGAATATGGAAGGAAACGAATAAAACCGTTATTTTTGTGACACATGATATTCAGGAGGCACTGTTACTTGGGCAAAAGGTAGGTGTCATGTCTGTAGGACCGTCCTCAAATATTGAAGCTATATACGATATTTCATTACCTTATCCTAGGAGTTTTACCGATAAGGAGTTTAGTCTCCATTACCACAGTATTCAATCTCATTTTGATTAAAGGAGGGGGCCAAATGGGTGCACTAAGAAATAAAGTGATAAAAAGTGAGAAGATATTTCAAAAGAAAAAAATTCCATCGAGCCTTCTGGTGAAAATGATAAACAGTGGAATTCTTGCGTGGATTCTTGTTTTTGCGATTTGGAGCATAGCAGCTAGCCTGTCTGATCCGCAGTTTCTACCGAGTCCATTGGCTGTTTGGAAAGGTGCGGTCGACCTTAGTCAAGATGGTTCACTCTTCCTTTATATATGGGTGAGTCTTGTAAGAGTCATTTCAGGCTGGACATTAGGAAATCTTGTAGCGATTCCTACTGGATTGCTAATTGGTCGGATTCCCATACTCCGAGCATTATTTGATCCGATTATTAACTTTGTCCGATTTATCCCACCACTCGCATTTATCACCTTATTTATGCTTTGGTTTGGTATTGGGGAGCAGTCGAAAATCTTTTTAATTATGTACGCCACTTTTTTCATTGTAACCATTAACACCCTTACCGGTGTGCAGGCTATTGAAGAAGATAAAATACGTTCAGCTAGAAGTATGGGAGCATCAGAGTGGCAAATTATGTTTCATGTCATTATCCCGGCATCCCTTCCTTATATTTTTACAGGTGCAAGGCTTGCCATGGGTTCTTCCTTTATGGCCATCATCGGGGCAGAAATGGTTGCAGCTAATGAAGGAATAGGCTATATGATTTGGAACTCAAGATTGTATTTTAAAACAGATTGGATCTTTGTGGGGCTAGTAATTCTTGGACTAATGGGCTTCACGATGGACCGTATCTTCAACCAGTTTGGAAAAGTAATTCTTAAAAGATATAACGTGGTTAGGAATTGATAAAAGAACTCTTACCTTACTAATTTATGTAAAAAAAACAGTTTGGTTTTCCAATAGTACAGTAGTAAGACTTGTTGGTGAATGAATAAACTAAACTGGAGGTATTGAGGATGTCAAAACAATTAAGATTAGCAGTAGAAAAAAGAAAGAATTATTTAATTAATTACTTAATCAAAGCAGGAATCTACAAGAAGAACGAGCAACATTTATTTGAGCTAACACTTACAGACTTAGAATTAGAGTATAAAAAGTGGAACCGAAATCGTAAGGAATAAGTGTGGACCTTCGTTAAGCGAAGGTCTTTATTTTTATAAGTTGAGTTTTTAGTAACTGATCATGGGTAGCACGCCTATAAGAATTGAATATAATTTAACATACAACAGTAAGGAGTATGTTATGGACGATCAGGTCAAAGAATTATTTGGTGCGGTAATAACTGCAATAGGGACAATACTTTCAGCAATAGCAAGTATACCTACACAGTCCACTAGAATAACAGATTTATACAAAGGCTTAGACATTGTCGGGAATACACTTCAAGGAACCGGCAATGCCATCCAAGCAGACGCGCAAAGAAATCCCTCACTCGAGAAACTAGGTAATGAGATTCAAGCAATAGGAAACAGTACGGTTGTTGCTGGTCTTATTTTGGATGTAGAAGAAGTAACGGAAGAAAAATTAGTGATCACGGGCAACTTATTACAAGCATTAGGGGGCGGTGTAGCACTAGGGGAGGAATTTGAGGACCCATCCGCTCCTGGACAAATTTACAATATATACGGGAACCTACTCCAATCTACAGGGAATTCGCTTCAAGCAATTGGAGGGTCTATTAACTTAAGAGAAAAGGAAGAGTCTGAATCTGAATCTGATTCTGATTCTGATTC
>NZ_JAKFCQ010000102.1:0-13961 GCF_036676585.1 Robertmurraya sp. | reverse complement strand
AGATAACATGTGAAGGTACTAATTTTAGAAGGAGATCGAATATGGCACAATCAAATATAAAAGTGGCTGTACAAAAGTTTGGTAATTTCCTAAGTTCTATGGTCATGCCAAATATTTCAGCATTTATTGCTTGGGGGCTAATTACAGCTCTATTTATTCCTACAGGTTTTTTTCCAAATGAAAACCTTGCCAAAATGGTTACCCCAATGGTTACCTATTTACTTCCTATTTTAATTGGATATACAGGTGGTAAACTTGTTCATCAAGAACGTGGAGCGGTTGTTGGTGCAATTGCAACAATGGGTGTTATTGCAGGAGCAGACATACCAATGTTTCTTGGTGCAATGGTAATTGGTCCGTTGGGTGGCTTCGTCATTAAGAAATTTGACCAGTTAATTGAAGGGAAAATTAAAGCTGGTTTTGAAATGCTTGTAAACAATTTTTCTGCGGGTATTCTAGGGGCAATCCTTGCCATTCTAGCATTTTTAGGCGTTGGACCTGCAGTAGATGTGTTTACCGGATGGCTTGTATCAGGAGTTGATTGGTTGGTCGGAACAGGACTGCTTCCATTAACTAGTATTCTAATAGAACCAGCAAAAGTATTGTTCTTAAATAATGCGATTAATCACGGAGTTCTTTCACCAATTGGTGTGGAACAGGTAAAACAAACGGGACAATCCATTTTGTTCCTTCTTGAAGCAAATCCAGGCCCTGGTATCGGTGTTCTACTTGCGTATATGTTTTTTGGAAAAGGAACCGCAAAGAAATCAGCACCGGGTGCAGGAATCATTCACTTTTTCGGTGGTATTCATGAGATTTATTTCCCATATATCTTAATGCGCCCAATGTTATTTTTTGCTGTCATCTTAGGTGGAATGAGTGGAGTATTTACTTTGGTCCTTTTAGGCGGTGGATTATTTGCTCCATCATCACCAGGTAGTATTATTGCCATTACTGCGGTTACCCCACATCACGCAAGTGCATATATTGCAAACTTTGCTGGTGTAATCGTGGCAGCAGCTGTTTCATTTATTGTTTCTTCCTTTATTTTGAAAACGGGGAAACAGGGTGAGGATGACCTTGAAGCAGCCTCTCAAAAAATGCAAGAAATGAAAGGGAAGAAAAGCTCTGTATCAAATGTGCTTACAGACCAAGGAGCGATTCCTGACAATGTTACAAAGGTTATCTTTGCATGTGATGCTGGAATGGGTTCAAGCGCAATGGGAGCATCGTTGTTACGTAAAAAAGTAAAAGAAGCGGGAATGGATATTGCGGTTACAAATATGGCTATTAGTAATCTTCCAGCTGACGCTCAAATTGTCATTACACAGGAGGAACTAACTCCTAGAGCAAAAAACAAAGTACCTAACGCATATCATATTTCTGTTGATAATTTCCTTTCAAGTCCCGAGTACGATAAGCTAATTAGTGAGTTGCAATTTCCAGCAAGTTCCACGCTTCATGATATCGTTGAAGAGGCAGAAGAGAAGGGTACGGATAATTCGAACGAAGAAGTGTCACATAGTGATGATTTACTACGTCCTGAAAATGTCTTTATCAATCAGGAATTTGCTAATAAGGAAGAAGCAATCCGTTTTGCTGGTCGAGCATTGTTGAATGCGGGTTACGTCGATGAAAGCTATATTGAAGCGATGATTGAAAGAGATAACATGACTTCTACGTATATGGGAAATGATGTTGCGATCCCACATGGAACTGAAGAAGCGAAGAAGGCTGTTATTAAATCAGGATTTACAGTCCTTCAGGTTCCGAATGGTGTAGATTTTGATGGACAGAAAGTACGTTTAATCTTCGGTATTGCTGGAAAAGACGGTACACATCTTGAAATCCTTTCAGGAATCGCTGTTACTTGCTCCGATATGGAAAATATCGAAAAAATGGCTGAGGCAAAAACAGCTCAAGAGATTATCGAAATTATTGGTAAAAAGTAAATAAGAAATTAACAATAGAAAAGCGTACTTCTGCGCTTTTCTATTTTCTAGTTATTTCACTCAGGAACGAGTTGATACCATGGATATAACCTCAAGGGAAAAAGCCATAATTGAACTGATTATTAAAACTTCTGGAAAACATACCGTTCTTTCAATTGCAACTTCACTAAATGTAAGTACAAGGACTATCCAACGTGATTTAAAGGCAACGGAAAGGATCATTGAGAAGTTTGGATTAAGGCTAACACGCAACATGGATCAAGGTCTTTCTATTGAGGGGAAGAACGAGCAGATATACAGGTTAATTCAGCATTTGGCAGGGAGTACACCTATTGATCAACCTCCTCTCGAAAAAAAGCTTCGATTACTTTTAGCTGTATATGAAGAAGAACTATTTAAAATTCAAACTTTAGCAAGTCATCTTGGCGTCAGTTCAGCAACATTAGCCATTTATCTGGATGAACTGGCGGAATGGCTAGAGATTTTTCAATTACAGTTAACAAGAAAAAGAGGAGTAGGAGTAGAGCTGCATGGTACAGAGGCTAACAAACGAAGAGCACTTGTACATTTTTTCCTACAGTATTTTCATGATGAGTTTATAGAAAAACTATTTATTCTGGAAAAGGGAAGTCCAACCGAGGAAAAGATTCTTCATTATTTTTATCCAGATGACTTACTAGAAGTGCTTACCTTGGTCAATATAAGCTTTCATAAAACCCAAGCACGTGTAACAGATAGAGCATACTTGGAAGTGGTTTTACATATTTATATCAGCGTGCAGAGAACGGATGCTCACTTTTTTCTAGAAGAGGATGTTAACTTACTAGAAAAAGATGTTGCGATTGAATATGATCTGATGTTGATGATTAGTCGTGAGTTAGAACGAAAGCTTGATATGAGCCTTACAAAAAGAGATATTCTTTTTTTAGCATTGATTCTAAAAGGTACAAAGCTTCAAGGTGCTGAGGCTGAACCCGAAAACATTTTACTTGCTCAACTGATTAAAAATGTGATTCGCTCCGTTTCTAATCAGCTTCAGGTAAATTTAACGGATGACTTCTCATTATTTCAAGGGTTACTTGCCCATATGGAGCCAGCACTTTTTCGTATCGAACAGAAGATGGAGTCATTTAATCCACTTAAGGAAGAAATTAAACGAAAGTATCCAGTTTTGTTTATGGCAGTAAAAAATAGTGTAAAAGAGGAATTCAAATCCATTGACCATTTTCTTGAGGACGAGATTGCTTTTATGGTGTTACACTTCGGTTCCGCATTATTGATGCAGGAAGAATATTTGACGATTAAAGCTTTGGTGATCTGCCCTACCGGTATCGGGACTTCAAAGATGTTGGCTAGTAGAATCAAAAAAGAAATAGCAGAAATTGATACGGTTGATATTAAGTCGATTAAAGAAATAACAGAACATGTTGATTTACAATCATATGACGTAATAATCTCAACCGTAAGATTGCCTTTTATTGATGCAGAATACGTATTGGTAAACCCACTGTTGAGTACAGAAAACATTGAGACGATTAAAAGCTTTATACAGAATAATATTGAAGACATAGCAAAGGGCGAAAAATACAAAAAGATCGAACGTCATGCAGTGTTTTCATCCCGTGTGAAAAAAAACATGAATTTGCATGACATGCTTCATGATATGAAGGGTATTCAGCAGAGTATAGAGTCCATCATGCAAAATTACCGATTTTACCGGATGGATCATTCAGAAAGCCAAGAAATAATACTGAAAAAAATGTTGCAGATCGCAGAGAAAGAAAATCTGTTGACCGATTCTGCGGATATCCTAAATTCTCTAAAAGAGAGGGAAAAAAGAGGGGGTCTCGGAATTCCCCAGACCAATTTAGCATTATTTCATGCAAGAAATGAGCATGTGCGTGAGCTGATTTTCCGAATTGCCCATTTGCCTAATCCTTGTCTGGTGAGGGGAATGGACGGAAACATGGTCATGATGAAGAATCTGCTGCTCATGCTGGCTCCATTAGAGTTAAGCAATAGACAGCAGGAGATTATTAGCTTAATTAGCACGAACATTATTGAGACAGAAGAGGCTATTTTGATTTTTTCCTCAGCAAATGAAGAACTAATTTATAAAAGGTTAGAATCTATCTTTGCAGATTATCTTCAGTCGAATTTTAAAATAATTGATAGAGAGGGATGATGTAATGAAACAAGCAGTTCATTTTGGAGCGGGAAACATTGGAAGAGGATTTATTGGAGCACTTTTTTCTCAGTCCGGCTATCATGTTACTTTTGTAGATATTGCCGATCAAATCATTAATCAACTAAATGAAGAAAAACAATATAAAGTTAAGCTTGCAACAGATGAACAGGAAAGTATTCTAATAGAGAATGTTTCAGGATTGAATAATTTAAAACAGGAAGATAAAGTAGTAGAAACAATCAAGAAGGCAGCTTTTTTAACGACGGCGATTGGACCTAACATCCTCCCGAGAATCGCATCTTTAATTGCAAAGGGATTGGCTGCTAGGGTCGAAGAGAATAGTGACAAGCTTTATGTAATTGCCTGTGAAAATCAAATTTCTGCTACAGATCTTTTAAGAGGCTATATCCTTGAGCATCTTGATGCTAAAACACAAGAAAAGGTACTTGCTCAAGTTGAATTCTTAAATTCAGCTGTTGACCGGATTGTTCCGATTCAAAATAATCAAGGTTCTCTTGATGTGCTTGTTGAACCTTACCATGAATGGGTTGTTGAAACGAAAGAAGAAATTCCTCCTATTGAAGGAATGATTATCGTTCCAGAACTAGCCCCATTTATTGAAAGAAAATTGTTTACTGTTAACACAGGACATGCCGTCATTGCTTATTTCGGTTATCTTGCAAACAAAGAAACGATTGACCAAACACTAGCTGATGTGAATATCTACAATCAGGTAAAGGCCACACTGGGTGAGACGGGTGCTTATTTAATCAAACAGTACAATCTAGATCCGGAAGAACATCAACAATATATTGAGAAAATCATTAAACGTTTCCAGAATACTCATTTACATGATGGTGTAACAAGAGTAGGTCGTTCTCCGTTAAGAAAGCTTGGACCAGAGGATCGACTCGTACGTCCAGCCCTACAAGCTCAAAAAGCTGACCTTTCTTACGACAATTTAGCAAAGGCTATTGCTGCAGCCTTACTTTTTGATTACAAAGAAGATGAAGATGCAGTAAAGCTTCAGTCAATGATTAACGAACATGGAGTACCATATGTTCTTCAACAAGTATGTGGTCTTGATGACTCAAGCCAACTTGCAAAAGATATTATTAGACATTATGAAGTATTGAATGGATAAATCCATTTTTGTAGTGAAGTTTTTAGGGATTGCATGAGCAATCCCTTTTTCTAATTAACTGTTAATATTCTCTTTCTCTACTATATCTTTAACAACCTCTTCAATAGTTACATTGCCTAATACCTTTTCTAAAGCAAATTGAGCTGCTGATAATATAGGAGTAATCGAATCTTGTATATTTCTACCTACAGGACAATCCGGGTGTGGATTATCATGTAAACTGAATAGTTCTTTTTCCTTTACCACATCAACCGCCTTATAAACGTCAAGTAATGTAATAGTAGCTGGTTCCTTAGCAAGTTTTGCTCCAGCGATTCCAGGTTGTACTTCTATTAGTCCAGCTTTTTTGAGCATCCCCATAATTTTTCTGATCAAAGATGGGTTTGTGTTGACGCTCCCAGCTAAGAATTCTGATGAGCTAATTCCGTCTTTATTTAATTCAATAAGAGTTAATATGTGAACCCCAACAGTAAAACGGCTACTAATGGACATTTCATGCACCTACTTCATTATCATGTATTTAATTTGAATACAACGTATTATACCTTATCATTCGTAAAAAATAAAAAAGGTTTTGTTGACAAAACAGCTAGAAGTATCTATTATGAATACATGTAATCGAGATAAATACAGGTTAAAAATAAAAGAGTGGAGGAATAGGAAAATGAAATTATTAGTAACAGGTGCAACAGGTAAATTAGGAACGAAAGTGGTAGAAACTTTATTAAAAACAGTACCAGCCAATCAATTAGCTGTAAGTGTTCGTAACCCAGAGAAAGCGGAAGGATTTCAATCTCGTGGAGTGGAAGTTCGCCAGGGAGATTTTGACCGTCCGGAGACATTAGATTCTGCATTCGCAGGTATTGACAGACTTTTACTCATCTCTGCTGATGGAGATAATGACACAAGAATTAGACAGCATTCGAATGCGGTAGCTGCTACAGAGCGTGCTGGGGTTAAATTTATCGCTTACACTAGCATAGCGAACGCAATGGAAAGTCAAAACTTCCTAGCTCCAACTCATAAGGCAACAGAAGAAGCAATTATTAAAACGGGAATTCCATATTCTTTCTTACGTAACAATTGGTATTTAGAGAACGAAAGCTCAAGCATTCAAGGTGTACTTGCAGGCGCTCCTTGGGTAACTTCAGCAGGACAGGGAAGAGTGGGCTGGGCATTGCAACAAGACTATGCAGAGGCTGCAGCAACCGTACTATCTGGGAATGGTCACGAAAACACAATCTATGAATTATCTGGAAAGCTATTAACGCAGGAAGAAATTGCGTCTGCTTTGGGTACAGTTTTAAATAAGGAAGTACCTGTACAACAAGTGGATGATGCTACTTATGCGGATATCATGAAAGGTGCTGGGGTACCAGATTTCCTTATCCCTTTCCTAGTGAACATTCAGAAAGACATTCGCGAAGGAACACTAGAAGTTGAGAGCAATGATTTCGAAAAACTTCTTGGCCGTCCGGCTACACCGATTACTGAGGGGTTAAGTCAAATTGTTAAGAGTATCTCTTAGTACCCATTATTTTTTTGGGTTAAAAAATATAGGACCTTTAAGTTAAGCACCCGAACTGATAAATAGACGGAGAAATTCCGCTAAATTAGTAATTTTTATGAAAAAAGGCTTAAATAGACGGACAGATTCCGCCTATTGGCTCGAAAAATTCGAAAAGGGGAGATTTTGCTTTGCATAAGCGGAAAACCTCCCCTTATTTACCCTGAAAATAGCTCCATTCTGCATTTAAGCGAAAAATATCCGCTTATTTTACTATTGCTCGTTACTCGACTAATGATAAGACCCCTTATTCCAAGAGAACCTCATTTTAATGAAGGACCTCTTGGAATAAGGGGTTAATGGAGTTTACACTTTAATAAAATTCTCAACAACAAAAGCAGACATACCAATAGCAATTGAATATTTACCAAGTTTTGAGAAATCTAATTGGAATTCGTTTTGGTGAAAAGCGAGTGAGTGATTTTCAATCGTTGAAAGAATGGGTTGTTCAATCCATTCTTTAGCCATCGATAAACGATTGCCTATGATTACCTGGTCAGGATTAAAGGTATTGATAATATTGTTGATTCCATATCCAAGGTAAGCACCTATCTCTGTAAATAAATTCTGAGCATTTTTATCTTCACTATTAGCTAATTGTATTAAGGATTCAAGCGAATTCCCATTTTCTCCAGCTTTCTCCAACAGGGCCTGTTCAGATGCGTATGCTTCCCAGCATCCCCTGCTGCCACAATTACATGGCTTTCCATTAATATCAATGATCATGTGCCCCATCTCACCAGAAAATCCATTTTTCCCTTGATATAGTTCTTTGTTTAAAATGATTCCTACACCAATCCCGATACCAGCACTAATATAAATGATGTTTTGATAATCTTGCCCAATACCAAACTGTTGTTCACCAAATGCCCCAGCATTCGCTTCGTTTTCAATGATGACGGGGACATGGAATAAGTCCTCAAGGTCCTTTTTTATTTGAGTGTTTTTCCAACCTAAATTGGGCGCTAACAGAACTGAACCCTCTTTGTTAACTATTCCAGGTACACCTACACCTATCCCAACAATTCCATATCTACTGCTAGGCATCTCGGCGATTAATGACTGGATCATTTCTTTAACAATCTCGATGGTAGCAGCATAGGGGGTTTTGTGAACAGTCTGATTTTTTTCAATGACGATATTCCCTTTTAAATCAGTCAGTACACATAATACATAGTTCACTCCGATATCAATTCCAATGGAATATCCAGCTATTTTATTAAAATGGAGAATAACAGGGCGGCGGCCTCCACTAGATTCTCCAGGACCGGATTCATAAACTAGATCTGCGGCTAATAATTCATTTACTAAAGAAGAGACGGTTGCTTTATTTAATCCAGAGACTTGAGCAATGTCAGCTCTTGAAATGGGCTCTTTTTCCATAATCAACTGTAATACGAGGGCTTTGTTATTTTTTTTCACAACTTGTTGATTCCATGTAATGGTTTCCAATGCTAAAAACTCCTTGTTTGATAGTAAATATATTTTAACACAAAAACTTTGTTTATTGGGTATACAAACTTAGATGACTGGTGTTATAATCAACTTAAGTTAGTCAAGAATGTTGTAAGGAGGAACCTTTTATTTATTAGAAATGAATCCGTTTACAATCTGTCTTTGACATCTACATACTATTATTTACATCTCAGAAGATGATTTGGGTTGGTATTTCAATTTATAATACATTTCATTTACGAGAGTAGGGAAGAAAATGGCTAAGAATATGTTTTTCAATGCGCATCATTCACCAATTGGAGCGTTTTCTAGTTTTACGCTTGGTTATTATGGAAATGGAGGGGGATTGGATCTAGAGCTAGGACGATCACCAAGAAAAAGTGTTTTTGTCGGAGTTGAATCTAGTGAACAGGAAGGAATGTACGATGCACTACCTTTCTTTGAACTAGTAGATGATGAAAGTAAGCGCTATGATATTGAAAATATGGATCCGAATCCAGATAAACCTCGTATTATTCGTCCGTATTCAAAGGAAGAAATCCATCGCGATTTTCAGTTAGGAACGGACACGTGGGAGGCAGGCGATTTGAGTTTTACTATATATACTCAAGTTGAATCTGTACCTGACCCTTCTTCAGCAACAGACGAAGAATTAAAGAAAGCGATCATTCCAGCTGTTTGGGCAGAGCTTACCATTGATAATACAAAAGGTAGCAAAAAGCGCCGTGCATTTTTCGGGTATCAAGGAAGTGACCCATACAGTTCTATGCGACGTTTAGATGATGCGTGTGATGGCATTGTAGGTGTGGGCCAAGGACGTTTAACGGCTATTACAACGAATGATTCTGAAGTAAAATCAGCTTTACACTTTAGTTTAGAAAATATACTAACTACTCCTTTTGAGGAGAATTGGACCTTTGGGTTAGGACCTGTTGGTGCTCTCGTAATGGATGTTCCGGCAAGACAAAAACGAACCTATAAGTTTGCTATATGCTTCTATCGAGGTGGCTATATAACGGCTGGTATGGATGCTTCGTATTATTACACAAGATATTTTTCGAATATCGAATCTGTTGCTGCTTATGCATTGGAAAAAGCTGATGATTTTCTCAGTCGAGCTAAGCAGGCTAATAGATTGGTAGATGATGAGAAATTGTCAGACGATCAAAAGTTTATGATGATTCATTCGATTCGGAGCTATTATGGTTCTACTCAATTACTAGATACCAATGGTGAAGCTTTTTGGGTAGTAAATGAAGGGGAATATCGAATGATGAATACCTTTGATCTGACAGTAGATCAAATTTTCTTCGAATTAAAAATGAATCCATGGACAGTGAAAAATGAGTTAGACATGTTTGTCAGTCGTTTTAGCTATGAAGATAAAGTACGCTTTCCGGGAGAAGAAACAGAATATCCAGGTGGAATTAGTTTTACCCATGATATGGGAGTGGCCAATACCGTCTCTAGACCACACTATTCTTCTTATGAGCTATACGGATTAGACGGATGTTTTTCTCATATGACGTATGAACAGTTGGTAAACTGGGTGTTATGCGCGTCTGTTTATGTGGAACAAACTGGAGATAAACAGTGGTTACAAACTAATTTAGATATATTTGTTCGTTGCTTTGAAAGCATGCTTAATCGTGATCATCCTGAACCAGATAAACGCGATGGCATTATGGGACTTGATTCTTCACGTGTCATGGGCGGAGCTGAAATTACAACGTATGATAGTTTAGATGTTTCGCTTGGTCAGGCAAGAAATAATATTTATCTAGCAGGGAAAACATGGGCTTCGTATGTAGCGTTAGAAAAGCTATTTAGAGAAAACAGACTAGAGGAGAAATCAAAAGAGGCTGGAGCACAAGCTGAAAAATGTGCAGCAACCATTGTCTCTCATTTCACTCCTGATGGGTATATACCAGCAGTAATAAAAGAAGGAAATAACTCGAAAATTATTCCTGCCATTGAAGGACTAATCTTCCCATATTATACAAATAACAAGGATGCCTTAGATCCCAATGGCCGTTTCGGTGCCTATATTCAAGTGTTAAAGACCCATTTGAAAACCGTTTTAATTGAGGGAGTTTGCTTGTTTGAAGATGGTGGGTGGAAAATTTCCTCTACTAGTAATAATTCTTGGCTAAGTAAGATTTACTTATGTCAATTTATTGCCCGTGAAATTCTTGGTTTGGAGTGGGATGAAAAAGGAGCGCAGGCAGATGCTGCCCATGTAAAATGGCTGACACATCCAACATTATCTGTTTGGAGCTGGAGTGATCAAATTATTTCTGGAGAAATTTCAGGAAGCAAGTATTATCCACGCGGAGTAACAAGTATTTTATGGCTTGAGGAGAGTAAAAAAACGGTACCACTAAATAAGGTTACACAACAAGCCTAATAAGGCATTCAAGTTTATATACTTAGTTTGTTTTATATATAAACTATCTTAATAGAAAAGAATTTTTATAAAAATATAATACCTTTAGGAGGAATAACCATGGCATATTTCGAATCAATTAACAAAATTCAATTTGAGGGTGCAGCATCAAAAAATCCGTTAGCATTTAAGTATTACAATCCCGAAGAACTGATAAACGGTAAGACAATGGAAGAAATTCTTCGTTTTTCTGTAGCTTATTGGCACACGTTTACGGCTGACGGATCTGATCCGTTTGGTGTGGGTACAGCTCTTCGTCCTTGGGACCATTTAAGAGGGTTGGATTTAGCAAAAGCACGAGTGGAAGCTGCTTTTGAGCTTTTTGAAAAGCTTAACGTTCCTTTCTTTGCCTTCCACGATGTGGATATTGCTCCAGAAGGAAGAACCCTAAAGGAAACCAATGAAAATCAAGATGTGATTGTTTCCATGATCAAGGAATATATGAAAACAAGCAAAACAAAATTGCTTTGGAATACAGCCAATATGTTCACTAACCCAAGATATGTCCATGGAGCTGCTACTTCCCCTAATGCAGATGTATTTGCCTATTCTGCCGCCAAGGTGAAAAAAGCGCTAGAAGTTGCAAAAGAGCTGGGTGCCGAGAACTATGTATTTTGGGGAGGACGTGAGGGATACGAAACACTCCTTAATACGGATATGAAGCTCGAACAGGATAATTTAGCTCGATTCTTCCATATGGCAGTGGACTATGCAAAAGAAATTGGATTAAATGTTCCATTCTTAATTGAGCCAAAGCCAAAAGAGCCTACAAAACACCAATATGATTTTGATGTAGCTACTGGTCTTGCATTCTTGCAAAAACATGATTTAACTGATTATTTCAAGTTTAATATTGAAGCAAATCATGCCACTTTAGCAGGTCATACATTTGAGCATGAACTAAGAACAGCTCGTATTAACGGAATGCTTGGCTCTGTAGATGCGAACCAAGGTGACACACTACTTGGTTGGGACACAGATGAATTCCCAACAGATTTGTATACGAACACATTAGCCATGTACGAAATTTTGCAAAACGGGGGCTTAGGTAGTGGTGGCCTAAACTTCGATGCAAAAGTGAGAAGAGGGTCATTTGAATCGGAGGATCTATTCCATGCACATATCGCTGGTATGGATGCTTTTGCCATCGGTCTAAAAGTTGCCAATAAACTAATTGAAGATAAAGTGCTTGATGGTTTTATTGAAGAACGCTATAGCAGCTATACAAAAGGAGTTGGACTAGAAATCGTAGAAGGAAGAACAAACTTCCGTGAACTTGAAGCGTATGCTCTTCAATTAACAGAAATCAAAAATACATCAGGTAGAACAGAGCGCCTAAAAGCTGTAATTAACCAATATTTATTAGAAACTCTTTCAAGTGTAACTGTTTAATAACGATCAATAGAATGTGAAACATGTGCTGGCAGTATATTTACTCCAGCACATTTTCATAGAAAGGATGATATAGATGAAATACGTGATTGGTGTTGACCTCGGTACGAGTGCAGTAAAAATATTACTTGTTAATCAGAATGGTGAGGTTTGTAATGAAATAACGAAATCTTACCCTCTCATAATTGAAAAATCAGGTTTTAGTGAACAAAACCCGGAAGAATGGGTAGAAAAAACGATATCAGGTTTAACTGAACTTGTTGAACAGTTTGACGGTGACATTGAGGATATTGAAGGTCTTAGTTTCTCAGGTCAGATGCATGGTCTAGTATTACTAGATGAAAACAATAAAGTATTAAGGAATGCAATTTTGTGGAATGACACGAGAACAACGAAACAATGTAAGGACATTTACGAGGTTGTCGGGAAACAGACGGTACTAGAATTAACGAAGAACCCTGCGTTGGAGGGCTTTACTTTACCAAAGATTCTTTGGGTAAAAGAACAGGAGCCGGAAATTTTTCACCAAGCTTGTACGTTTCTGCTTCCAAAGGATTATCTCCGTTACCGGATGACAGGAAATATCCATATGGAGTACTCTGATGCGGCAGGAACATTATTATTAAACGTGACAAAACGTGAGTGGAGTATAGAAATGTTAGAAGCCTTTGGTCTTTCCTCTACTTTCTGTCCCCCATTAGTAGAATCACATGCGTTTGTAGGTACGGTGACAGCTGAATTTGCAAAAGAAACGGGGTTACTGGAGGCTACAAAAGTATTTGCAGGTGGAGCAGACAATGCGTGCGGTGCCATTGGCTCTGGAATTCTATCTGAAGGGAAAACTTTATGCAGTATCGGAACCTCTGGGGTTGTACTCTCCTATGAAGCAAGAAATGACTTGGATTTTGAAGGAAAGGTTCATTATTTTAACCATAGTGAAGAAAGTGCTTACTATACGATGGGCGTTACCCTTGCAGCTGGTTATAGTTTAAGCTGGTTTAAAGAAACGTTTGCCAGAAATGAAGGTTTTGAAGAATTTTTGGAAGGAATTAATGAAGTACCTGCCGGGAGTAATGGCTTACTATTTACTCCGTATTTAGTGGGGGAAAGAACACCACACGCAGATTCAAACATTCGAGGTAGCTTTATTGGTGTAGACGCTGCCCACGAACGGAAGCATTTTTCACGTGCAGTCCTTGAAGGTATTACTTTCTCATTAAATGAGTCTCTAGAGATCTTTAGACAAAGCGGGAAAACAATTAATTCTATCATCTCCATTGGTGGAGGAGCTAAAAATGAAACATGGCTGCAGATGCAGGCAGATATCTTCAATGCCAAAATAGAGAAGCTTACAAGCGAACAAGGACCAGGTATGGGGGCAGCAATGTTAGCTGCATACGGGTGTGGATGGTATTCATCGCTTAAGGAATGTGCGGAAGTATTTATTCAAACGTCAAAAACATACGAGCCAATCGAAGAGAATGTTCAAGCTTATAATAAATTATTCGGTATTTATCAGCAGGTATATAGGCAAACAAAGGAATTGAACGAACAATTAAGCGAATTTAGAAAGTAATAATTGAAAGGATGGTGATTCCTATGAAAAAGGTAATGGGTCTACTTCTAGCTTTTTCTTTATTACTCATTTCAACTAAGGTGTACGTTCCAGTGGTTTCAGCAGAGAAAAATTCAAATATTAAAATTCCAGTTTTACTATATCATGTGGTTAAACCGAATCCAGATCCGACAAATCCATACCAATTTAGTTTAGAAGAATTCGAGAATCATATGGCTTATCTAAAAGAAAATGGCTATCG
>NZ_JAKFCQ010000101.1:0-52671 GCF_036676585.1 Robertmurraya sp. | reverse complement strand
TTTTTCTATGAAACTTTATTCCATATCGAACGTATTAGTTGTTATAAAGCTAGACTCATTGTATAATTCATTTCATAACTATCACGTGACGGTTTGGAGGGACTCCATTGGGACTGAGAAGTTGAAAATTGGGGAATTAGCTGAAAGAGCAAATGTTACAAAGAGAACCATTGACTATTATACGAATCTAGGACTATTGAAAGTAGAACGTTCTACTTCGAATTATCGATATTATGATAAATCGGCGATCGAACGCCTACATTATATTGAACAATGCAAAAAAGATGGAATGTCACTAGAAGAAATAAAAGAAAAAGTGGTAGAAAAAGATGCAGAAGAAATCGATGTTCTTGAACTGAGACTGAAGATTCAAGGATTGGAAAAAGAGGTCACAGATGTATTGGCTCATCTGGATCAAAATAATTTAAAGAATGTAAAAAAGAATGTATCAAATGAGAGTCTTTCATTAATACAGACGCTTTTGTTATTGATTAATTAAACTTTGTTTTACTATATTGGGAGGTGTAGGTCTTACTTAGTAAGACCGATCGTTGACAACTGTAAATTTACTTTTGATTGCTTTATTAATTGCTTTAACTGCTTTTTTCGTAGCTACAGAGTTTGCTATTGTAAAGGTTCGTATGTCGAGAATTGACCAACTGATTGCGGAAGGAAAAAAGGGAGCACTATCTGCTAAAAAAGTAGTGACCCATCTGGATGAGTATTTATCTGCGTGTCAATTAGGAATTACGATTACCGCGTTAGGTTTAGGGTGGTTGGGTGAACCGACTGTTGAAAAAATATTGCATCCTTTATTTGAGCATTTCCATATAAATGAGTCATTGACGGAAATTTTGTCCTTCGGAATTGCCTTTGCCTTAGTCACATTTTTACATGTGGTTGTAGGTGAGCTTGCACCAAAAACCTTTGCTATCCAGAAAGCAGAGACAGTTACTTTATTATTCGCGGGAGCAATCATTTGGTTCTACCGAATCATGTACCCAATCATCTGGTTCCTAAACGGATCAGCTCGTAAGCTTGTAGGGCTTTTCGGATTAAAGCCTGCTTCCGAACATGAATTAGCTCACTCGGAGGAAGAATTAAGAATCCTCTTGTCCGAGAGCTATAAGAGTGGAGAAATTAACAAAAATGAATTGAAGTACATGAATAATATATTTGAATTCGATGAAAGAATTGCGAAAGAGATTATGGTTCCTCGTACAGAAATGGTATCTATTTCTATTGATGAAACATATGCCGATATATTAGCAACCATAAAGTCGGAGAATTATACTCGTTATCCTGTTGAGAACGGTGATAAAGATAATATTGTTGGCTTTATTAACGTGAAAGAGCTTTTAACTGCTGATATTTCAGAGGAAGAGAAGAGAGAAGGCTTTTCGGTCCAGACCTATATAAACCCAATTATCCGTGTGATTGAGACCGTTCCAATTCATGACTTACTGGTAAAAATGCAAAAGGAACGTACACATATTGCGATATTAATAGATGAGTATGGTGGAACATCCGGATTAGTCACTGTTGAAGATATATTAGAAGAGATTGTTGGGGAAATTCGAGATGAGTTTGATGAGGATGAATTACCTGACATTCGAAAGCTAAATGAAAATCACTATATCGTAGATTCTAAGTTGCTGGTTGAGGATGTAAATCATCTATTGGAAACCACTTTATCAAATGAAGATGTGGATACGATTGGTGGATGGTTCATGACTCAGGATATGGAAGCACAGGTTGGTACTGAGATAAAAACAGAAGGATATGTGTTTAAAGTCCAGAAGAAGGATGGGCACCATATTCAATATTTGGAAATTAAAAGAGCTTAATAGTATAATAATGTAGGGCTTGGATCTTTTCCAAGCTCCTTTTAATTTTGGTTAAGGAGTGAGTCGGTGGAAGAAGTATTAATCATATTAAAATATGCCTTTTTAGGAGCTCTTCAAGGTTTTACAGAACCCATTCCAGTCTCCTCTAGCGGACACTTGGTGCTTGTTCAGGAATTTTTAGGTATTGATGTGGCTGAAGGTGATTTTAGCTTTGAAGTATTAATGAATTTTGCTTCCCTTTTGGCTGTATTACTTATTTATCGAGACGATCTTATTAGATTAGTGAAAAACGGAAGCAAATATATGGTTAAAAAGGATCCAAGTGATAAGAATGATTTTTTCTTTATCGTTTATTTAATAATTGGTACCATTCCTGCAGGTGTGATCGGGATTCTGTTAGAAGATACGATCTCTAGTTATTTCAGGGGAGTTGCTCCGATTGGTGGAGCTTTAATCGTGACAGGGATCGCTCTTTGGCTCATTAGAAATCTTAAGGGAACAAAAGGCGACCGAGGGTTAACAGTTAGAGATGCCCTTATTGTTGGTTTCGCTCAAGCGGTGGCATTAATTCCTGGAATAAGCCGCTCGGGTGCTACGATTGTGGCTGCGATGGGAATAGGGATGAAAAGAGAAACGGCCTTACGATTCTCATTCCTTCTATATATTCCTGTTAGCTTAGGAGCAATTGTGTTAAAAGTAGGCGACATGCAATTGGGAGAACTACTTATTCCTTATATCGTGGCGTTTGTGATGTCACTGCTGTTATCTTATTTCTCATTAAAATGGTTTATGGGGTTAATGGAGCGAGGGAATCTGAAGTATTTCGCTTATTATTGCTTTATTGTGGGACCGTTGGTGTTGGTGTTATCGCAGTTTTCATAATAGGATCTGAAAGACAGAAGGATATTGGTTCTATGAAGTTCATCAGGCTGATGAGGATCAAAAGGAGCAGTGAATCCGGTAGAAATGAAGTTCATAGGGCTTATGAAGATCAAAAGGAACGGTGAATCTGTTGGAAATGAAGTTCATCGAGCTGATGAAGATCAAAAGGAACGGTGAATCTGTTGGAAATGAAGTTCATCGAGCAGATGAAGATCAAAAGGAGCGGTGAATCTGTTGGAAATGAGGTTCATCAAGCTGATGAAGATCAAAAGGAACGAGGAATCTGTTGGAAATGAAGTTCATTGGGCTTATGAAGATCAAAATGAGGGATGAATTAGGAAGAAATGAATCTCATCAGGCTTATGAAGACCAGAGGAACTAGATTAACTAGAATTAACGGTCATCATCACGGGTATCAAGACCCAAACGAGCTAGGAATCTAAGAGAAACAGTCGTCATCCTTCATATCTAGGTCACCCCCAACCCTCAATTGCCCGAAAAAGCCAGCCATAAAAAACGTCCACCCACAAAAAAAGCATTGGTCCATACAAGTGGACCAATGCTTTCTATTTATTATAGCTCTTGCCCATTCGTAGCAATAACATTCTTGTACCAGTAGAATGACTTCTTCTTACTACGCTCAAGAGTACCGCTTCCGTCGTCGTGCTTGTCTACATAGATGAAGCCGTAACGCTTAGACAATTCACCCGTTGATGCACTTACTAGGTCAATACAGCCCCAAGATGTGTAACCCATTAAATCTACGCCATCTTCAATTGCTTCACCCATCGCTTCGATATGCTCACGAAGGTAATTGATCCGGTAGTCGTCGTTGATGCTTCCATCTTCTTCAACCTTATCATATGCACCAAGTCCATTCTCAACGATGAATAAAGGAACACGGTAGCGGTCATATAATTCATTTAATGCAATTCGTAGACCAGTTGGGTCGATTTCCCAGCCCCAATCACTTGCTTTAAGGAATGGGTTTTTTACACCAGCCATGATGTTTCCTGCTGATTTTTCTTCTTCTGTTTTCACTTTCTTTTCTGTACGTGACATATAGTAGCTAAACGAAATAAAGTCAACAGGATATTGCTTGATCGTTTCTAAATCGCCTTCTTGCATATTGATTGAGATGCCGTTTTCTTTAAAGTAACGCTTAGAAAATGCTGGGTACTCTCCACGAACTTGTACATCTCCACAAATATTGTTAAAGATTTGCGCTTCTTGTAATGCATACAACACATTCTCTGGATTACAGTCGACTGAGTAAACAGGAGCATAAATTAACATACAGCCGATTTGAGATCCAGGAATGATTTCGTGACAAGCTTTAACTGCTAAACTGCTTGCTACAAATTGGTGGTGCAAGCCTTGGAAGCTTTCTTGTAGGCGAACATCTTCTGTAGCTGGAGAGAAACCAAGACCAAATATTGGCATATGTGTTGCTCCATTAATCTCATTAAATGTTAACCAGTATTTTACTTTGTTTTTATAACGGTTAAATAAAGTCGTTGCATAGCGCTCGAAGAACCCAATCACTTCACGACTTCTCCAACCACCGTACTCTTTAATTAAATATAAAGGCATTTCATAGTGAGAGATGGTTACAACAGGTTCAATTCCGTGCTTTAGGCACTCATCAAAAACTCTTTCGTAGAATGCTAGACCTTCTTCGTTTGGCTCAAGCTCGTCTCCTTTAGGGAAAATACGAGACCACGCGATTGACATACGGTATGCTTTAAAGCCCATTTCAGCAAAAAGAGCGATGTCTTCTTTGTAACGGTGATAAAAGTCAATTCCGTCATGGTTCGGATACGTATATTTTTCTTTATCGATCTCAAAGTCAAAACCAGGAGTCATGATCAACTTCAATCGTACTTTTCCACCAGGCATTACATCTGCAAGGTTCATACCTTTGTTGCCTTCAAGATACCCACCCTCTAATTGATTGGCAGCTGTAGCACCGCCCCATAAAAATCCTTCTGGGAACTGATATTTAGTCATTTGAAAAACCTCCATATATGTTTTTATGGCTACGCTTTCATAGGGATAAAATAAAAAACCTAAACCACGTAAGTAAGACACACTAGTCTCATAGTTTACGTGATTTAGGTTTTGCCTGCATAACCAGTAACAATCCTAAAAAAGGTTGTTTGTTTAATTGCGTTAACTATAACATGAATATTTTGTCGAAGCAAGAATTTTGTAAACGTTATTTTTAAATTGTCACTTGTGATTCATGAACAAGCCTTTATTACGAAGGAATACCAGCGAAGAGAATGGATCACAAGTGACGTTTCCATTCTAGGTGGAGTAGTTCATGCAATTTTTTTGCATTTTTATATATATAAGATACAAGTCGGCAATCTATAAAAATATTAAAAAAAATTAAAAGAAAGCGTTGACACCTACCAAATTCCCGTGATAAATTACACGTATCAAATAAAACTTAATAAATTCCTTGAAGGAATGTTACCTTAAGTGGGCATAACCTGATCCGATTAGAAACACGCTATCGCTAGCTGTGTGTGTTCCTAATTGGCTCAGGTTTTTTATTTGGAAAAAATAAATATCATATAAAAGAAGGAAGGGTCAAAAAATGAAATACGAGCAATTAGCAAAAGATATTATTGCCAATGTGGGCGGAAAAGAAAACGTTTCCAGTGTGGTCCACTGTGTTACTCGTTTACGTTTTAAGTTAAGAGATGAAAGCAAAGCAAACACAGAAGTGTTAAAAAATATGGATGATGTTGTAACTGTTATGAAAAGCGGAGGACAATATCAAGTCGTAATCGGAAACCATGTACCAGATGTGTACAAAGCAGTTACTACTGTTGGTGGATTCCAAGGTCAAACGCCTGTTGAAGAAGAGGAAGGTCCAAAAGGATCACTACTCAGTCGCTTTATTGATATGATCTCAAGTATCTTTACTCCTGTTCTTGGTGTATTAGCAGCAACAGGGATGATCAAAGGATTAAACGCATTATTTGTCGCATTTGGTTGGTTAGATAATACATCAGGTACGTATCAAATTTTAAATGCAACAGGTGACGCATTGTTTTACTTCCTACCAATCTTCTTAGGTTATACAGCAATTAAGAAATTTGGTGGTAACCCATTCGTAGGGATGGCGATCGGGGCAGCGTTAGTGTATCCAACTTTATCAACACTAACAGCTGGTGAACCTCTTTACACATTATTTTCAGGAACCATGTTTGAATCACCAATTTACGTTACATTCTTAGGAATTCCAGTTATCTTAATGTCTTATTCTTCATCTGTTATACCGATTATTATTTCAGCATTCTTTGCAGCTAAAGTGGAAAAATGGTTAAAGACAGTTATTCCAGATGTAATTAAAGCATTTGTCGTACCAATGTTAACATTATTAATTGTTGTACCACTTACATTTATTGTTATTGGCCCGGTAGCAACATGGGCAGGAAGTTTATTAGGTCAAGGGACATTAGCAATCTATAACGTAAGCCCATTGATTGCAGGTCTACTATTAGGTGGTTTCTGGCAAGTATTCGTTATCTTTGGTCTTCACTGGGGATTAGTACCAATTGCATTCAACAACTTAGCAACACTAGGTTATGACACAATCCTTGCAACTGTATTTGCAGCATCATTTGCACAAACAGGTGCAGTACTAGCAATCCTATTAAAAACAAAGAACCAAAAGTTAAAGTCACTAAGTATTCCAGCATTTATCTCAGGTATTTTTGGTGTAACTGAACCGGCTATTTACGGTATTACACTTCCATTAAAGAAAGCGTTTATCATGAGCTGTATCGCTGCAGGTATTGGTGGAGCTATTGCAGGTGCTACAAATGTAACGGGTTACATTATCGGTGGTCTTGGAATCTTCGGAATTCCATCTTATCTCAGCCCAGAAGGAATCGATTTAGGATTCTATGGAGCAATCATTTCTATCGTAGTAGGTTTCATCGCAGGTTTAGTTCTTACATTACTTTTCGGTGGAATCAACAAAGAACAACAAGCTTCAAAAGAAACAACGTCTGCAGCTAGTGAAGTAGCAGCGACTAAGGTTCAAAAGGTTCAAAATGAAGAAGTAGTTAGTCCATTAAATGGTGAAGTAATTGCCTTATCAGAAGTAAAGGACGCAGCATTTTCATCTGGTGCATTAGGTCATGGTGTAGCGATTGAGCCAAGTGAAGGGAAATTAGTTGCTCCAGTGGCAGGAACAGTTTCCGCACTTTTCCCAACAAAGCATGCGATTGGTATTACAACAGATGCAGGTGCCGATCTTTTAATCCATATCGGTATGGATACGGTTCAATTAGAAGGAAAGTTTTTCACCGCTCATGTGTCTCAAGGTGATTATGTGAAACCAGGTCAATTATTAATTGAGTTTGATATGGATCAAATTAAAGAAGCTGGTAAGCCGTTAACAACTCCAATCGTTGTAACAAACTATAAAGAGTTCGATTTACAACTTGTGGATGTAAAACAAGTGAAAACAGGTGCTCCATTATTTACACTAGATAGTAAGTAATCAACATGTTCAGGAGAAAGGAAAATACGTTTCCTTTCTTCCTGCTGTTTTAAGAAAGGGAGGATATTTATGGCTTTTCCAAAAGGATTTTTATGGGGTGGCGCGATTGCCGCAAACCAAGCAGAAGGTGCGTATCTAGCAGATGGAAAGGGTTTAACAACCGTTGATTTAATGCCAACGGGAAAATTACGTTGGGAGATCTTGCTCGGTAATTTACCTTCTTATGAACCACTTGAAGGCGAATTTTATCCTTCGCATGAAGCGATTGATTTTTACAATCGTTACAAAGAAGATATCGCGCTATTTGCAGAAATGGGCTTTAAAGCCTTGCGTTTATCGATCTCTTGGGCAAGAATTTTTCCAAATGGAGACGATGCAGAACCAAACGAAGCAGGACTACAATTTTACGATAATGTATTTGATGAATTATTAAAGTATGGCATCGAGCCCGTAGTGACGATTGCTCACTTTGACGTACCAGTAAACTTGGTGAAAAATTACGGTAGCTGGAGAAACCGAAAGCTTGTTACTTTCTTTGAAAACTATGCGACGACTCTTTTCAAACGATATAAAGACAAAGTAAAGTACTGGATGACATTTAACGAAATCAATATGCTCCTGCACTTGCCATTCGTTGGAGCTGGTCTTGTATTTGAAGAAGGCGAAGATAAAAAGCAAGTGAAGTATCAAGCAGCACACCATCAATTGGTTGCCAGTGCTTTGGCAGTAAAAGCAGGCCATGAAATCAATCCTGATATGAAAATTGGCTGTATGTTAGCGGCTGGTCAAACGTATCCATACTCTTGTAACCCGGATGATGTGTTTGATGCAATGGAAAAGGATCGTGATTCGTTCTTCTTTATCGATGTTCAATCTCGCGGTCAATATCCTGGTTATGCGAAGAGATTCTTTAGAGACAATAACTTGAACATTGTTATGGAAGCGGGAGATGAAGAGCTTCTTAAGAATCATACAGTAGATTATCTTGGCTTTAGTTACTATGCAAGCCGTACGACTAGTACAGATCCAGAAATTAATAAGACTACAGCTGGAAATGTATTTGGTTCCATTGAGAATCCATATTTAGAGAAGTCTGAATGGGGCTGGACAATTGATCCGAAGGGCTTCCGTATTACAGCGAACCAATTATATGATCGTTATCAAAAGCCTCTTTTCGTAGTAGAAAATGGACTAGGTGCGGTTGACGTTCCAAACGAAAACGGTGAAGTGAACGACGATTACCGCATTGAATACTTACGTAAGCATGTGTCTGAAATGTCTGAAGCGATTGAAGACGGCGTAGAAATCCTTGGATATACGAGCTGGGGCCCGATTGACCTTGTTAGTGCATCCACAGGTGAAATGAAAAAACGCTATGGCTATATTTATGTTGACAAGGATAATGAAGGCAATGGAACATTGAAGCGTTCTAATAAGAAGAGCTTTGACTGGTATAAAGAAGTGATTGCTTCAAACGGGGAAAAACTATAAGTTGGATAAAAGTGGGAAAGCTTTTGGTTAGCTTTCCTTCTTTTGAATGTCTAAAAGATTTTATAACGCGCACTATTTCCATTATAATTAAAGTAAGAGAACCATAATAAACTTATAGGTGGTCAAATGAAAATAGCCAAAGTATACAATAACAACGTCATCAGTGCGTTTAATGAAAAAAATGAAGAGCTAGTGGTTATGGGGAGAGGTCTGGCGTTTCAAAAAAAGCCAGGAGATTCTGTAGATGAAGACAAGATTGAGAAGATTTTTGCTCTCAAAAATAATGATATGTCAGAAAAATTTAAAACTCTTTTATATGAAGTTCCGATCGAATACATGGAAGTAACAGAGGATATTATTAAGATTGCCAAATCTAGACTAGGAAGAAACCTAAACGATAGCATCTATATTTCTTTAACCGATCATATTCATTTTGCGGTCGAGCGTAATCAAAAAGGGTACGACATTAAAAATGCTCTTTTATGGGAAATTAAGAGATTTTATAAGCAAGAATTTGTCATTGGTTTGGAAGCCTTGAAGATCATTCAGGAGAAACTTGGTGTCCTTTTACCAGAAGATGAAGCAAGCTTTATCGCCATGCATATCGTGAATGCTGAGCTTAATCAGGAAATGCCGAATGTCGCAAATATTACTAAAGTCATGCAGGATATTTTAAATATTGTTAAATATCATTTTAAAATGGACTTCGACGAGGAATCATTAAATTATTTTCGATTTATTACGCATTTAAAGTTTTTTGCCCAAAGATTATATAGCAAAACGTATATAGAAGATGACGATCCGTTCTTATTCGAAACCGTGCGTGAGAAGCATAAAGCAGCTTTTGAATGTACGGAGAAAATTAATGAATATATCGAAAATCAATTTGACTACAGGCTTACGAATAACGAGAAATTATACTTGATTATTCATATACAAAGAGTCGTGAATCGCTAATTGTATAATTGAGATCCCACATGGAAAAAATCTAATTATCACCTTAGAAAGGGGTACTTAGATGAGTGTGTATGAAAATTTCCCTGTAGCCAATCTAGAAAAAGGTCAATTAGACAAAATTACCTCACTTGAGAAGGAATTGCGGAAGGAAACAAACGAAAATATCGTGTTAATCGCCTATGATGAAAAAGATGAATAGTATAAAAGGAGGGGAGAATGACTAATCGATGCCATTCTCCCCTCTTGTTTATTATAAAATCCTCACATTTAACGGAAATAGATATGGTTCGGTTGGTTCCTCAATCGTTTTCCAGTCGGTAATTTTGATAAAAGGCATCTCCGTCCCGTTATAGGTTGTCACATCTAGTACACCAGTGGCTTCCACCCATGTGTCTTTTTCAAGAGTCGCTGCTTCATCAAATTGTGTTAAAAAACCGATAATACTAGCATCTGCCACACAGTGAGTGATCAAGAAACGGGAGATAACGAGCTGATCCGTTTGAAAGCCATCCTCTTTATAAACGAAGCCTTTTAAAGTAATTTCTCTTCCTTTATAAGAAGCTACGTCCTTACTAATTTCTTCATAGTTTAAATAATACACATAGTCATCCATGTCAATCGGGTCACTTTGCTTTAGTTTTTGCACAAGTGAATTCATCTCATCTTGAGTAATTTCCCCATACGGATTTGGAAGTACCTCCGTGTCGGATGGTTGAACTACTTCTTCATTTGTTGACTCAGTGGTTGGTGATTTTTCACTTTTTCCTGTAATCACCGCCATTCCCCCTTTTTTCTCTGCGATAGAGGAATCGAGCACTTTTGCTGGTATGGTAAAACCAGTCACGAGAGGAAAGGCGATAATGACGTACGAGACCACTTTTTTAAGTGTCATCGGCGTATTTCCATGGTCATGGTTATGATCGCAGTCGTGATTATGGCTGCACTCATGGTCATGATGATGGTGATGAGTCTTTTTCTCCCAAATTCGCGTAATCTGGATGAAGAACAAAATAAGGAACAGAACTGAAGCAATCTGACTGAGTCCGATGTATTTTGGATTAATAAACTTTGTAATCTCACCTGTATAGTGAAATTTAAAAATTAACACCGTGAAAAAAAGCAATATGGCTGCACGTAAAGCTTGTTGGGCTTGGAAGACCACCTATAATCCCTCCTTATAAAAAGCTCTGCACGAGCACAATGGATAAAAATACAGTCGTTGCAACAAAGAACAGTACACTAAACACAAATTTTGCACGAAACACACTTAGCATCATAAGCGTGTTTTTTAAATCGATCATCGGTCCGAATATAAGAAAGGCTAGGACAGATGGTGTTGGAAAAATGCTATTAAAAGATGATCCGATAAAAGCATCTGCTTCCGAGCAAAGAGATAATACATAAGCAAGACCCATCATGACAGCGATGGAGGAAAAAGGACCATCTCCTGCTTCTAATAAGGATTTTGCTGGCATATACGTTTGAACAGCGGCAGCAAGAAATGCTCCAAAAATTAAGAACTTCGCCATATCGAAAAATTCATCGATGGAGTGGGTAAGCATCGAGAAGAAACGCTTCGTAAAAGGTTCTTTCTTTCTACTTGCTGAAAGGGTTTGTGTGCTGACCAAAGCCTCCTTGAATTGATGTCCTCTAAAGAAAAAGCTCACTAGAAACGCAACAATGAGAGCAACCGCAAATCCAAGTCCCATTCTCCACCCAGCAATGGCCGCGTTATTTCCAAAAGCCATATACGTGGATGCAATCACGATCGGGTTAATAAGTGGTCCAGTCAGCATGAACCCAATGGCTGCATAGAGAGGAACCCCTTTTGATACAAGTCGTCTAACAATCGGTACAATTCCACATTCGCAGGCAGGGAACAATGCACCGACAACACAACTCATGATAATGGCCTTCGTCCTGCTTTGAGGAATCCACCGCTGAATATGTTCTTCTGTTACAAAGATCTGAATCACCCCTGCAATCAAAACACCGATAAGCACAAAAGGAAAAGCTTCAATTAATATGCTTAGAAAAATGGTATTAAGATTTAAAAATGAGGAGGGAAGAACGTCCCCAACGTCTAATTTTAATGATAGTAAAAGAAAAGCAGCAGCTAATAAAATCAATCCAGTAATATCAAACAAGTTCGTTCGAACAATTCGATTCATATGTCCCTCCTATGTATTGGTTAAACCGTAACAATTACGTTTTATATTCTACCTTAAACTATATGGGCTTGTACATGGGAATATGTCTCTCTTTTTTTGGATAGCTCATATGTGAATAAAGGAGAGGGTACGGTGAGGAACATCACTGCGATAATGATGCATTTCACGCATAATTAACATATTAGACTTTTTTAACAAAAGAAGGAGGTCATCGATTGTATAAAAATATCATCCTAGCCACGGACGGATCAGATCATGCGAAAAGAGCCGCAGAAAACGCCATGCATATTGCGAAATGCACTCCAGGGTCATTAGTAGAAATTGTTTTTGTCGTTGATGCTGATAAAGTGAAATCAGAAGTACTGAGCCATTGGAACTCAGCAGATTTAGACGGAAAGCGCAAGGAACGAATAAGGGAAGTCGAAAAAATGGCCAGAACGTATGAGGTATCCTATAAGGTCACGATTCTTTCAGGTGATCCAGGCCCTGCGATTGTTGAATATGCAAACAATCATCACGCGGATATTATCGTGATTGGCAGCAGAGGATTAAGCGGCTTACAGGAATTTGTTCTTGGAAGTGTGAGTCATAAAGTAGCCAAACGAGCAAACTGTCCGGTGTTAATTGTGAAATGAACACCAAGCATGTAAAAAATGCTTGGTGTTTTTTTGTCCTAATGGAATTAATTTAGAGAAGATTTCTAGATGAAGCGGCCTATGACTCGTGGCATTGGTTTTACTTGTGTATCAGGTCATAAAGGAGAGTTTATGACCTGTGGTGTTTGATTTAGATTTTCTTACACGTCATAAAGTCAGGTTTATGACCCGAGATTAGCTTGTTTTTAAGGGAATAAGGTCATAAAAACATGTTTATGACCTCAGGAGCTGGTTTTCAAGGGGGAGTGAGTCATAAGAAAAAAACTCTCTAATCACCCATTGACAATATCTCGAATTCGTAATATTATTATCTCATATTCAAGATATTTGAATCAGAGATAAAGAGACAAGGGGGTGAGCATATGGATAAGATTTGTTCTAACGAACCTTTTCTGCTCCTCATGCAAACAACAAAGGCGATTCAAGAATGTATAAAGGCAAATGTGACAAAACATGATCTAAGTGTGACAGAGTTTTCGGTCCTTGAAGTTCTTTACCATAAGGGGACTCAGACGATTCATCAAGTGGGGAGCAGCATTCTTGTGGCTAGCGGTTCGATGACGTATGTGGTTGATAAGCTGGTACAAAAGGGTTTTTTAGAGCGAAATATCTGTCCAGGAGATCGACGAGCTATTCATATTTCTTTGTCGGATAAAGGGAGAATATTAATGGATGTCCTTATTCCGGAGCATCAAGTACTGATTGATTCCATGTTTGCTTCATTAGATCGTCATGAGGTAAACAGTTTAATAGATGTACTAAGAAAAACGAAGAAGAAAGTAGAAGAACGATCAAATTAACAAACAACTAGGAGGAATTACAAGATGTTAGATTTAGGATTATTATTGATTCGTGTGGTTATCGGGTTATTATTTATTGGTCATGGTGCACAAAAATTATTTGGTTGGTTCGGTGGTTACGGACTGAAAGGAACAGGTGGCTGGATGGAGTCGCTTGGATTAAAGCCAGGTGTAACAATGGCTCTTCTTGCTGGTTTAGCTGAGTTGGTAGGAGGATTATTCTTTGCCGCTGGATTCTTAACTCCACTTGCAGGTCTACTTATTGCTGCAACGATGGTTATGGCCATTGTAAAAGTTCACGGTGCCAATGGGTTATGGTCAACAGCAAATGGGTATGAATATAACCTAACATTATTAGTTGTAGCCATTGGTGTTGCATTAACAGGTCCTGGAGCATACGCAATCGACGCATTTATTTTCTAAGTATCTCGACTTTGAGAATCATGAAAGCTAGACAAAGACCCTCCTCCAAAACAGGTGGGTCTTTCATTCGTTGATCGAATAAATAATCCCTTTTCCCTGCGAAAATAGTAGGATATTACTGTCGAATCATGGTAAAATGGAGTCCACAGTAGGTCGGAAAAGGGCAGTCTACTGAATTTTGCTCTGGGATGAGGGGTTACTTTGCTTGGGTCTGCCACATTTTATGTGTTCAATTTAAGCGATGTGTTGATTGCTATCTTCATTTCGATAATATGCTGTACATTAGGGGCAGAATTTTGTCGTCGGTTGAAGCTAGAAAATTATACGTTTACGAGAAGATTATTATACTCGTTAATGCTAGGCTTTACTTTTTGGTTAGCATTGTTATTGGTTTGTTTTTCAATTGAATTACCGTACTCTACAGGGAATATCAATTTATACTTTCAATTAAGTTTTTATTTCTGCTTTATCGGATCTTATATTGCTCTTGGGGTAACGAAGCAGCGACTAAATAGCTCGATTCAATACCTATTTGCAGGACTGTTCGTTACGCTTTGTATTTTAGGTACACTTGGCCTTGGCTTTTATCTTCTTTACTCGGACCATCTTGATTTAAAGCCGATGCTTGCGATCATGACGGCATTTCTCACATTAGCAACGATGTTTTCCTTGCTTCGGTTCCTTATTCAAATAACGAACTCAGATATATATCAATTTCTGTCTAGATGGAAGCTTGTTGGCAGTATTCTTGGCGGAGCTGCTTTTGCGGGAATTCCTTTTATGGTCGTTGTATCCATGCTGAATCTTGAAGAAATTGGTGCGGGTAATACAAAACCATTGGTCATGCTTTTACCTTTTACATACAGTGTCATTATGAATCTTGCCTTAATGCTTGTTCCTGACCTGTTTGGCGAACGTTTATTGATGCGTAATATTCAATCGTACTTATCGCTATTTAATCATAATCCTGATGCCGTATTTGCCGTAAACTTGTCTGGGAACATCTTGCATGCGAATAAGGAAGCCTTTAAGCTTACGGGCTATGATCAGGAAGCGATTAAAGGACTGCATTTTAAAGAGCTATTAATCTACGATGAAGACGAAATTAATGGTTATTTAAAAAGTGTTCTTCAAGGAGAAATACAATCGGTTGAAGTAAAACTACGACATCGAGATGGCTTTTTTATTGATGTAAGAATTACGCCTGTTCGAATAATCGTGAAAGAAGAACTGATTGGAGTATATGGAATTGTCCGAGATATTACAGAGAAGACGCATGCCGAGGAGACGATTCGCTACCTCGCTTATCACGATGATTTAACCAACTTACCGAATAAACGGAAGCTTGAAAAAGTGGCAGCAGAGGCGATTGGTGAAAATAAACCTTTCTATCTTTTTTATATTGATTTTGATCGTTTTAAACGGATTAATGATACTTTTGGTCATTTTTTCGGTGATAAAATTCTTCAAGAAACCGGGAAAAAACTTGAGGAGCTCATGCCTGAAAATTGTACGATTGCAAGGCTTGGGGGAGATGAGTTTGCGGCCCTCCTTCCTCATCCAGCTGACTATGATGAGATTGCTCAAAAAATTATCGAAGGTTTTCGTACCCCCATCGTACTCGATGGCTTTGACTTTTTACTTACAGCGAGCATCGGTGTTGCTTACTTTCCAAAAGATGGAGAGTCGATTTTGGAATTATTAAAGGCAGCAGATCTTGCGATGTATCGAGCGAAAAATCAAGGGTCCAATCGATATGTGGTGTATGAATCTACGATGAAGGAGCAATCACTAAATAAAATTAAGATAGAAAGTGATCTTCGTAGAGATATTGCGAATCGCAAGCTAACGGTGTATTACCAACCGAAATTTGATACGGGTTCAAACCAGTTGGTTGGGTCCGAGGCACTAATTCGTTGGAAACATGAAGAGAACGGATTTATTCCACCAAGTAAGTTTATTCCAATCGCTGAAGAAAGCAATTTAATTATTGATCTTGAGAGATTTGTGATTACGGAAGTATTTGAGACGATTGGGCAGTGGAAGCGGAAAGGTATGCCGGTGCCAAGAACTTCTATTAATATTTCCGTCATTCATTTTTACCAAGAAGACTTTGTCGATTTTATCATTAAAAATCTAGCCACCTATGAAATTGACGGTAGTGATATTGAGATTGAAATTACGGAAAGTGTTATTATGCGTGGGGAAGAGCGAGTCAATCGAAATCTGCTTGCGCTAAGAAAAGTCGGGGTTGAAATCAGTGTCGATGATTTTGGTACAGGGTATAGCTCCTTAAGTTATTTACAAAAGCTATCTGTCGATCGTTTGAAAATTGACCAATCCTTTATTGCTGATTATGAAAGCAATAAAGAAATCATTTCTGCCATCATTTCGATGTCTCACAACCTAAATCTGAAGGTCATTGCGGAAGGTGTGGAAACATCGAATCAAATCGGTTTCCTGCAAAATATGAATTGCTTCGAGGTGCAAGGTTATTTCTACTCACCTCCAGTCGAGCGTTCTAATTATGAAGATATTTTAACGAAACACGGTGCTGCAAGCTAAAAATGCCTCTAGGTTTAGAGGCATTTTTTATGTGTTCGTGCTTCTATTCCGACGATTCATTTCTCATTTTTTCCTGTGCAAGTCGGACCATTTCTTTGACCATGCTTCCACCAATTTGACCACCGATCTTTCCTGCTTGATGGGAGGTGAGATTTCCGTTATTTCCTCTACTAAGTGGAATATGCATATCCGCTGCCACTTCGTATTTAACCTGATCCGGGTTATCTTTTGACACCACATATCCTCTCTGTTTCATGACATCTGCTTTTAGCGAATCTAATGCCTCTCTAGCCTCCGGGATTAATGGACGTCTTTTTCTAGCCATATTCGTCATGCCCCTTTCATTTTCTTCTTAGTATGCACTTTCCTTAAGTGAAATACTTGTGCATCAGGAGTTGACCATATATTCTAGAAATATAAGTGGTAACAAAGAGGGGTTGAACGAGATGAAGTATGTATTGGGTCTTTTTATCCCTGGTGCTCTCGTTATTTTTTTTACAAGAGTTACATACAGCCATGTGATTGGTTTATTGCTTACAGTTGCACTAATAGCTGCATCGGTTTATAAGGGTTATACCGATTCCTTATCGCTCATTATTGTAGATGCATTGTCTTTAACGGTTGGGTTTGCCTACTCGAAAATGGTTCGAGAAAGGGCAAAAAAACGATCGTAGGTAGAAGCTTGTCGATGAAATTTTCGACAAGTTTTTTTATGCGCTTTTTACTTATAGAGGGTGTTTGGGTCAATTCAATCAAATGTTTGATTGACCTTTTTTCGACTAGGACTGACAGACTTCATCGCCAAAAGAAAAAACATCGAATATTTGTTCGTATATTATTGGTTTGTTTTCCCTTATTTGTGGTAGAATGATTAATATGAAAATATAGGTTATTTGCTCAGCTAGGTCCGTCGCAGCTAGTTACTATAGATGAAATTCCAATTGATGCTTTTAATAGGAGGAGTACTTGTGAAGGACCAATTTGAATTAGTCTCTAAATACTCACCACAAGGAGATCAGCCTGCAGCAATTCAAAGGATTGTTGATGGAATACATAACGGTGAAAAACGTCAAACGTTGCTCGGAGCAACAGGGACTGGAAAAACATTCACGATCTCCAATGTCATTAAAGAAGTAAATAAGCCGACACTTGTGATCGCTCACAATAAAACGCTTGCTGGCCAGCTCTATAGCGAGTTTAAGGAGTTTTTTCCGAATAATGCCGTCGAGTATTTTGTTAGTTATTACGATTACTATCAGCCAGAAGCGTATGTTCCTTCAACGGATACGTTTATAGAAAAAGATGCTAGCATCAATGACGAAATTGATAAGCTTCGTCACTCGGCTACATCCTCTTTGTTTGAGAGAAAAGATGTCATCATCATCGCGAGTGTTTCTTGCATTTACGGTCTCGGTTCTCCTGAGGAATATCGGGATCTTGTGCTGTCACTAAGAACAGGGATGGAAATTGAACGAAATCAACTCCTGCATCGCTTAGTAGATATTCAATATGAAAGAAATGATATTAATTTTCAGCGCGGAACGTTCCGTGTTCGTGGCGATGTGGTCGAGATTTTCCCGGCTTCACGTGATGAGCATTGCTTGCGTGTGGAGTTATTTGGTGATGAAATTGATCGCATTCGAGAGGTTGATGCATTAACAGGGGAGATTCTTGGAGAAAGAGAACATGTTGCTATTTTCCCAGCTTCCCACTTCGTTACACGTGAAGAAAAGCTCCTTGTTGCCATTGAAAATATCGAAAAGGAGCTCGAAGAACGGCTAGCGGACATGCGTGAAAACGGAAAGCTTCTTGAGGCCCAGCGTTTAGAGCAACGAACACGTTACGATTTAGAAATGATGAGGGAGATGGGCTTCTGTTCGGGAATTGAGAACTACTCCCGACATCTAACTCTAAGACCACCTGGGTCAACACCGTATACATTGATCGATTATTTCCCAGAAGACTTCTTGATTGTCGTCGATGAGTCACATGTAACGTTGCCTCAAATACGTGGAATGTTCAACGGGGACCAAGCGCGTAAGCAGGTTCTCGTGGATCATGGATTCCGTTTGCCTTCAGCGATGGATAACCGACCGTTAACGTTTACAGAATTTGAGGAGAAGATCAATCAAATTGTGTTTGTATCGGCAACACCGGGACCATATGAGCTTGAGCATACGCCAGAAATGGTTCAACAAATCATTCGTCCAACAGGATTGCTTGATCCAACGATTGACGTTCGTCCGATTGAAGGGCAAATTGATGACCTCATTGGCGAAATTCATGAGCGGATTAAGAGGAATGAACGCGTTCTTGTAACGACGTTAACAAAAAAGATGTCCGAGGATTTAACAGATTACTTGAAAGAAATTGGTATCAAGGTACAATATCTACACTCTGAAGTAAAAACGCTCGAAAGAATTGAAATCATTCGTGAGCTACGACTAGGAAAATATGATGTTCTCATAGGGATTAACCTGTTAAGAGAAGGACTTGATATTCCTGAGGTTTCGTTAGTAGCCATTTTGGATGCAGACAAGGAAGGGTTCCTTCGTTCAGAACGTTCGTTGATCCAAACCATTGGTCGTGCAGCGCGTAATTCCCAAGGTCATGTGGTTATGTATGCGGATCGAATGACAAATTCTATGGAGCTTGCGATTTCAGAGACCAAACGCCGTCGTGCCATCCAAGAAGAGTACAATGAAAAGCATGGTATCACACCAATGACGATCCAAAAAGGTATTCGAGATGCCATTCGTGCGACGCATGCGGCTGAGGACGAAGCAGAGTATAAGACAACAGAAAAGCTTACAAAGCTTACGAAAAAAGAGCGTGATAAGCTGATTGAGGATATGGAGAAGGAAATGAAAGAAGCTGCGAAGGCGCTAAACTTCGAGAGAGCGGCAGAGCTTCGCGATTTAATATTAGAGTTGAAAGCGGAAGGATGACGAACCAATGGCAATGGAAAAGCTCATAGTTAAAGGGGCTAGAGCTCATAATTTAAAGGATATAGATGTGACCATTCCGCGAGATAAGCTCGTCGTACTGACTGGACTTTCAGGCTCGGGGAAATCCTCTCTTGCATTTGATACCATTTATGCAGAGGGGCAGCGACGTTATGTAGAATCACTATCAGCGTACGCAAGACAGTTTTTAGGACAAATGGATAAGCCTGATGTTGATATGATTGAAGGACTATCACCCGCTATTTCGATTGACCAGAAGACAACCAGTCGTAACCCGCGATCGACTGTAGGAACAGTTACCGAGATTTATGATTATTTACGTCTATTATATGCAAGAGTGGGTCGACCGACCTGTCCGAATCACGGGATTGAAATTAGCTCACAAACGATCGAGCAAATGGTCGACCGAATTATGGAGTATCCTGAACGAACAAAGCTCCAAGTGCTTGCCCCAATTGTTTCGGGTCGCAAGGGGACACATGTAAAGGTTTTTGAAGATATTAAAAAGCAAGGCTTTGTTCGCGTACGTGTAGACGGAGAAATGCTTGATCTTTCAGATGAAATTGAGCTGGAGAAAAATAAAAAGCATACGATTGAAGTGGTAGTTGACCGTATTGTCGTCAAAGAGGGAGTCACTGCCCGTCTCGCTGATTCCCTTGAAACCGCTCTTGGCCTTGGTGAAGGAAAAGTGATTATTGATGTTATTGGCGAAGAGGAGCTGCTATTCAGCGAACACCATGCCTGTCCATTATGTGGCTTTTCAATTACAGAGCTTGAACCTCGTATGTTCTCCTTTAACAGTCCGTTCGGTGCATGTCCGGACTGTGATGGATTAGGATCAAAGCTTGAAGTGGATGTGGACCTTGTTGTTCCGAATAAAGAGTTATCCTTAAAACAGCATGCCATCGCACCGTGGGAGCCAACAAGCTCTCAGTACTATCCACAGCTATTAGAAGCAGTGTGTAACCACTTTGGAATTGATATGAATATTCCTGTGAAGGATATTCCAAAGCATTTGTTTGAAAAAGTGCTATTTGGATCAAAAGAAGATGATATATACTTCCGTTACGAAAATGACTTCGGTCAAATCCGTGAAGGCTATATCCAATTCGAAGGTGTAATTCGAAATGTGGAGCGCCGTTACAAGGAGACAAGCTCTGATTTTATTCGTGAGCAAATGGAAAAGTACATGGCTCAGCATCACTGTCCGACTTGTAAAGGGGACCGCCTGAAGAAGGAAACATTAGCGGTGCTAATCAACAACCACCATATTGGTAAAGTGACGTCCTTCTCGATTCAAGAAGCTAATCATTTCTTTGACCATCTCGATTTAACGGAAAAAGAAACAAAAATTGCTAACTTAATTCTTCGTGAAATTAAAGAGCGTCTAGGTTTCTTAATTAATGTAGGACTTGATTATTTAACATTGAACCGTGCGGCGGGAACTCTATCTGGGGGAGAGGCACAACGGATTCGCTTAGCTACACAAATTGGTTCAAGATTAACCGGTGTGTTGTACATTCTAGATGAGCCATCGATTGGTCTTCACCAACGAGACAATGACCGATTAATTGATACATTGAAAAATATGCGTGATATTGGAAACACACTGATCGTTGTTGAGCATGATGAAGATACGATGCTTGCTGCCGATTACCTAATTGATGTAGGCCCAGGGGCAGGAGTTCATGGAGGACAAATTGTTTCTGCTGGAACACCGCAGGAGGTTATGGACGATCCAAACTCGCTAACCGGTCAGTATTTAGCAGGTAAGAAATTTATTCCGCTACCAATTGAGCGGAGAAAAAGTGATGGTAGATACGTCGAAATTAAGGGCGCCAAGGAAAATAACTTGAACAATGTGAACGTGAAGTTCCCGCTTGGGATGTTCATTGCGGTAACAGGTGTTTCTGGTTCAGGAAAAAGTACATTGATTAATGAAATTCTTCATAAATCATTAGCTCAAAAGCTGAATCGCGCAAAAACAAAACCTGGTGAGCATCGAGAAATCAAAGGGATCGAGCATCTTGATAAGGTCATAGATATCGACCAATCACCAATAGGTCGTACACCAAGATCCAACCCAGCGACATATACTGGGGTGTTCGACGATGTTCGTGATGTGTTTGCTGCAACAAATGAAGCAAAGGTTCGAGGCTACAAAAAAGGTCGCTTTAGCTTTAACGTCAAAGGTGGCCGATGTGAGGCGTGCCGCGGAGACGGAATTATCAAAATCGAAATGCACTTTTTGCCGGATGTTTACGTCCCTTGTGAAGTGTGTCACGGGAAACGCTACAATCGTGAAACGCTAGAAGTGAAATATAAAGGCAAGAATATTTCGGATGTACTAGATATGACGGTGGAAGATGCACTTGTTTATTTCGAAAATATCCCTAAAATTAAGAGGAAGCTTCAGACCATCCACGATGTGGGTCTTGGTTACATTACGCTCGGTCAACCTGCCACGACTTTATCTGGTGGGGAGGCGCAAAGGGTAAAACTTGCGTCTGAGCTTCATCGCCGTTCTACTGGCCGCTCGTTCTATATTCTCGATGAGCCGACCACTGGGTTACACGTGGATGATATTTCACGATTGCTTGTCGTCCTACAGCGCCTGGTGGAAAACGGTGATACGGTGTTGGTCATTGAGCACAATCTCGATGTCATTAAAGCGGCCGACTATATTATCGACCTCGGACCAGAGGGTGGGGATAAGGGAGGTACCATTATTGCGATGGGAACCCCGGAACAAGTAGCTGAAGTACCAATTTCGTATACAGGGAAATACTTAAAGCCGATTCTAGACCGTGATCGTGAGAGAATGAAGAAACAGATTCAGCAAAAGGAAGAGCAAGTAACTAACGTGTAAGGGTGGGGAGTAGTTCCGATAGGGAATTGCTCCTTTTTGTATCCATCTCCTCAAAATTCATGAAACTTTTAATTATTAAGAACGTACATATGAGCAGAGGTGATGAAGGAAAATGAATACGAATAAAGTTTTGGCCGGTATGAGTTACTTGAGTATCTTTTTCGCTGGGTTTATTTTTCCATTGGTCGTATTTTTAGTTTCATCCAGTTCTTATGTCAAACAGCATGCGAAGAAAGCCTTTTTGTCGCATTTAATTCCAATTGTTCCCGTTCCGTTTCTAGTCGGTTCAGCGGTTTACCTAGATATGACCAACCAATTAACAGACACAGCACCGATTGCTATTATTATCGGCGCGCTTTTAACTGGATTAATTGCCATCATCGTTACGATTTGGAATCTTGTAAAAGCGATTAAAGTCTTTGCGAATGAAGATTATTAGTCCATTGGGGAGGGTATAGACATGAAAGAAGAGAGAAAACGAATCTTACAGATGGTAGAGGAAGGAAAGCTTAAGGTAGATGAAGCATTGCTACTATTAGAAGAGTTGGAGAAATCCAATACTTCCATGGAAGAAAAGCAACAAAAATTATACAATGAGCTTTCAACGGTTGTGAATTTTGAGGAAGGGAAAAAGTCGTCAGGTTTTTCTTATCAAAAGGCTCAATCTGCCAAAGAAAAAATACTAGAGTTTGTTGATGTCGCGTTTAAAAAGATTAAAGATTTTGATCTTGATTGGAATTTTGGTCAATCAGTAGATGTTTCTCATATTTATCAACAAACCCACGCGAGAGTAAAGGATATAGATATTGACGTCGCGAATGGTTCGGTGACCCTTATTCCGTGGGATCAATCGGATGTTCGTGTCGAATGTGAAGCAAAGGTGTACCGTGTGGAATCACCAGAGGAAGCGAAAAGCCTTTTTATCAAAGATGTGTTATTTTCGGTGGAAGGGGATAAACTACGTTTCGGGGCACAACAAAAATGGATGAAGGTTCAGGCAAAGGTATACGTGCCTTCTACTGATTTTGACCATATTCGCATTCGCATGTTTAACGGGCCGATTACAAGTGAGAACCTTGTGGTGGCGTCGTTTAAAGCAAAAACAGCAAACGGAAAAGTAGATGTATCGAACATTAAGGCATCAAAAGCAGAACTGGAAACAGCAAATGGGCAAATTTCTGTTCAAAAAAGTCAAATGGAAGACTGTGAAGCGGAGACGATTAATGGAGCTATTAGAGTGGATGGTACTTATAAAAAGCTAGACCTCCAATCCTTTAACGGAAATATTGAATGTGAGCTGGCTGGAGACCAAAGTGATGTGGTGGTAGCCAAAGCAACAACAGGCTCCATCAAGGTGAAGGTACCCGCTTCATGGTCACTAAGTGGCGAACTAAAATCCAATCTTGGTGGGTTCCAAGTAGACGTTGACGATATTTCAGTTGTAGAAAATAAAAGTGAAGTCGTTCAAAAAATGTTTAGTTTTAAATCTACAAGACCGCTGGATACCTTTACAACGATTCTTGCAGATACAAAGACCGGTTCGATTTCGTTGAAAAAAGTGAAATAAGAATGGATGATTGCGATGAGATGGCTAATAGGAATAGGAATTAATGCGATTTTGTTTATCGCACTGGCAGGCTATTTTGAAAACTCCTTTTATATAGAAGGCTTTGGGGCGGCTTTGGCCGCGAGTTTCATATTAGCGATCCTAAATATGCTGGTTAGGCCTATTTTAATCATATTAACTCTGCCAATCACGATTGTGACGCTTGGCGCGTTTTTGCTAGTCATCAATGCATTGACGCTTCTGCTCACCGATGAATTGGTCGGTTCCTCCTTTGAAATCGAAGGATTCTGGATGGCCTTCTTCATCGCGCTCATCATGTCGATCGTAAATGTCATCCTTCAGAAGACCGTTTTTTCGAGAAAGAAGGAAAATGACTAAGTTTCCACCCTCCTTTTTAAGCAAAGGAGGGTTTTTTATATGGAAAAGGGGGAATTTAGTAGAAATCAATGGTTTTTACGTTCACTTCTGAAGTTCAATGTGATTTTACTTGCGATTCTAGAGATTTATTTGCAATTTTAAAAACTTTTTTGCGATTCTAGAAATTTATTTGCTATTCCAAAAATATATTTGCGATCCAAGAAAATTACTTGCGATCCCAAGTACATATTAGCGATTCAAAAAATTCATCCACTTTCCCCGAAAGTTCAAGTTTTCCATCACGAATTTTCATTTTCCCGTTTACTTTCCAACAACATGAGTAAAATAAACAACGATTGGGAAGGGAGGCTTTTATGAGCAAGAAACTGCTAATCACAACCTTAGCGTGTATTTTATTACTTGGGAGTGTAGGTTGTACAGAGATGAAAGCCCAGCAGCCGCATACTGAGTCCCCGAGGAATGTAATTATGATGGTGATGGATGGAACAAGTTCGGGAGCGGTCGCATTAGCCCGCTGGTATAAAGGAAGAGATCTTGCGTTAGATCAAATTTTAACGGGAGGCGTGCGAACGTATTCCGCAGAGTCTGCGATCACAGACTCTGCCGCTGCGGCTACCGCTCTAGCGACTGGAAACAAAACAGATGAGCACTATATTGGGCTTCTTCCATCGAAAATTACGACACCAGGCAAGCAGGACGAGAACCCGAAGCATGCGCTTACGCCGGTAGCTAATATTCTAGAAGGTGCAAAACAAGTAGGGAAAACGACGGGTATCGTTGCTACCTCTGAAATTCAACATGCCACGCCGGCTGGATTTTCCACACATGTTCTGAGCCGAAAGCAACAAGAAGATATTGCTGAACAACAGGTGTATCAAGGAATCGATGTCGTACTTGGTGGCGGAAGTGTCCATTTGACGAATCGGAAAGACCAAGAAAATCTACAAAATGTCATAAAAGAAAAAGGCTATCAATGGGTCGACACGAGAAGCGAATTACAAAAGGCAAACAGTACAAAAATCTGGGGAAGCTTTGCGGAGGAGTCGCTTGCCTATGATATAGACCGTCCGGCAACTAAACCTTCCGAGCCCACTCTTGCCGAGATGACAAACAAGGCGATTCAAACCCTTTCAAAAGACAAAGATGGATTTTTCCTATTTGTGGAAGGAAGCAAAATTGATTGGGCTGCTCACAAAAATGATATTGTTGGCATGATTAGCGATGTGTTGGCCTTCGACGAGGCGGTAAAGGAAGCAGTCGCATTTGCTGAAAGAGATGGAAATACGATGGTGATTGCCGTGACCGATCATGGAAATAGTGGAATCACGATGGGGAATAGGCAAACGTCTAGATCGTATGCGCATACTCCTGTTGAAAGCTTCATTCAGCCATTGAAAAAAGCCAAGCGCACGGTCGAGGGTGCACTACAGGATCTAAAGGAGGATCGCTCCAATATCAAACAAGTGGCGAAGTTGTATGGTTTGGATGATTTATCAAACAACGAAGTAAGAATGCTGACATACTCCAATCATGTAGGTGCAGATCTATCGGCTTTGTTAGCGAAAAAAGCGAATCTTGGTTTTACAACAGGTGGACATACGGGAGAAGATGTTTTTCTATATGCGTACGGTCCGTCTCATCCTACAGGCTACCTGGAGAACACGGAGTTACCTGAGATAATGGCAGAGTTCATGGGGTTTAACTTAGAAAAGTTGAGCCAATCGTTCTTCATAAATGCAAAGGAATCATTTGAGAAGCAAGGCTACGTCACAAAAATGGTTCAAAAAGAACAATATAACCTTGTGTTTACGGCTACCAAAGGAGAGGTATCCATTGAAATCCCCACTAATAAAAATATCATTACGGTTAACGGAAAGTCACATTCACTGAATGGGATATCGATTTTCAATGGAAGAGACTTTTTTGTAAGTGAACAAGTAAAAGAGTTTCTCCCTTAAATTCTAGCCCTTCTCAATTTTGAGGAGGGTCATTTTTTTGACAAAATATGAGGATCAAATTTGGTTCTTTAAAAAAAGATGGTAAAATAGATAGGAATTGTCTCTTTACATACAGAGGAGGAAGACGACCATGGCGAAAGTTCGTACGAAAGATATTATTGAAAAATTTGACCTTGAGTTAATTAGTGGAGAAGAAGGAATAAATCGCCCGATCACGATGAGTGATATCTCTAGACCGGGTATTGAAATAGCAGGTTTTTTCGATTATTATCCAGCCGAGCGGATTCAACTGCTTGGGAAAACAGAGCTAACCTTTGCGGAAAAATTGTCGCCAACGGAGCGTGCTATTCGTATGGAAAAGCTTTGTACGGATGTAACTCCTGGAATCATTGTGACAAGGGAGCTTGACGTACCTGAAGAGCTGATCGAAGCGTGTGAACGTGAGGCTGTGCCACTTATGCGTTCTAGACAGAAGACGACTCGTTTTTCTGGACGTTTGACGAACTTTTTAGAAAGTAAGCTTGCGCCTACAACTGCTGTTCATGGGGTTCTCATTGATATTTATGGAGTAGGGGTTTTAATTACCGGGAAAAGTGGAGTCGGGAAAAGTGAAACAGCCCTTGAACTCGTCAAACGTGGACACCGATTGGTCGCAGACGATTGCGTAGAAATTCGTCAGGAGGATGAAGATACGCTCATTGGTAATTCTCCGGAATTGATTGAGCATTTACTTGAAATCCGTGGATTAGGAATCATTAACGTGATGACACTGTTCGGAGCAGGAGCGGTTCGAAGTCATAAACGCATTACATTAGTAATTAACCTAGAGTTATGGGATCAAAACAAGCAATATGATCGCTTAGGATTAGATGAAGAAAAATTGCGTATCATTGACACAGATTTAACAAAATTAACGGTTCCCGTTCGACCTGGTCGGAACTTAGCCGTTATTATTGAAGTAGCAGCGATGAACTTCCGTCTGAAACGAATGGGAGTGAACGCAGCGGAGCAGTTTACGAATCGTCTAGCTGATGTGATTGAAGAAGGCGAGCATGACGAAGAACATTAATCCTAAGGGGGATGAGCTGTAATGGAATCAACTATTCAACCGATTGACCCAATTGCGGTGTCACTCGGTCCAATCCAGATCCATTGGTACGGTGTGATCATTGGGGTGGGTATTGCACTTGCTTTATTTTTAGCGATGCGAGAAGGAGAAAGAAGGGGACTACATAAAGATATTTTTCCTGATTTGATGCTTTGGGCGATACCTATTGCGATCATTTCGGCTCGTATTTATTATGTGGCATTTGAATGGGATTATTACTCGCAAAATCCAGGTGATATTATTAAGATTTGGAACGGTGGAATTGCGATTCATGGAGCACTAATCGGTTCGGTTATTACAGCGATTGTGTTTTCAAGGAATAAAAATATTTCGTTTTGGAAGCTTGCAGATATCGCAGCACCGAGTATTATTCTTGGGCAAGCCATCGGTCGTTGGGGGAATTTTATCAACCAAGAGGCGCATGGTGGCGAGGTAACAAGAAGCTTTTTAGAAGGCTTATTCTTACCGGAGTTTATCATTAATCAAATGTATATTGATGGGGTCTATTATCATCCAACCTTCTTGTATGAATCGATCTGGAACATTGTAGGATTCGTCCTTTTAATGTCATTAAGAAGGGTGAATCTACGACAAGGAGAGATTTTCCTTTCGTATGTGATTTGGTATTCGATCGGCCGCTTCTTTGTGGAAGGAATGCGTACGGACAGCTTGATGCTAACAGAATCTTTACGTATTGCCCAAACGATTTCGATTGCCTTAATTGTTTTAGCCGTTGCTTTAATCGTTTATCGAAGAGTAAAAGGATACGCGAAGGTCCGGTATTTGGACCAGAGTGTGTAAAACATAGAGAGATAAGGGTGCAATCTCTCCTTACGAAAGCTGCCCAATAAAGGCTTTCTTTAGGAGAAACTTTACCCAATATGAAATAAGTGAGAGGGACAGTTTCCCCTTTCACCAGCTGGTGTTGCTACGCAACAAAGGCTGGCTTCAGGTGAAACTGCCCTCATCCTAATACAAATAAGGGAGCACGGAGAGAAGATGCTACAATCTACGAAAGCAGGTTTTTTCGTCGGTTTGAAGACCGTTTGGGCATTGGGGAAAATTATATTTCCGGTTGCCCTTATTGTTGCTTTGCTGCAGCACACCCCTGTTCTGCCATGGGTGATTCAGTTAATTACTCCTTTGATGGGGATTTTTGGCCTTTCTGGTGACGCAGCGATTCCTCTCGTACTAGGAAACTTTCTAAACCTGTACGCGGCAATCGGTGCCATGCTAACGATTGATTTATCGGTAAAAGAAGTGTTTATCATCGCAGTTATGCTTTCTTTTTCACACAATATGCTCGTGGAATCGAGTGTCGCGATAAAAGTAGGAGTGAAGCTTTGGATTGCGCTAACCGTGAGAATTGGATTGGCCATTTTTTCAGGAATTGTCATTAATTTAGTATGGCAAGGTGGTAGTGAGCGTGCCCAATACGGGTTGGTGGCAGCGAAAGAAGAAACGGTGAGTGGCGTCATTCCGGTCCTTCTCGATGCTTTGCAAACAGCCGCGCTTGGAATTGTTCAATTAGCCATGATTGTGATGCCGTTAATGATTGTGATTCAAGTATTAAAGGACTTACAATGGCTTCAAGTGTTTTCGCGTTGGATGGCACCAGTGACAAGAGCATTAGGAATGAAGGAAAATACGTCAACGACTCTTGCGGCAGGATTGATTTTTGGCCTTGCGTATGGAGCCGGCGTCATGATTCAGGCCGTAAAAGAGGATGGAGTGAGCAAGAAGGACGTAACGATTGCTTTTATTTTCCTCGCAGCCTGCCACGCCGTTGTGGAAGATACCCTCATCTTTTTACCATTAGGAATTCCTGTCCTTCCTCTACTACTCATCCGATTAGTGTTGGCGATCGTCCTGACCGCCATTGTGGTGAAAATATGGAAGCGAGTCGAGTTCTCAAAACGAAAGGAAGCAGTCTATGACCACTAAAACGACAACCATCTTATTTGATTTAGACGGAACATTAATAGATACAAACGAACTGATTATTCAGTCCTTTCTACACACCTTGCAGCACTACTATCCTGACCAATACAAGCGTGAGGATGTGATCCCGTTTATGGGACCAACGCTTGTTGAAACATTTGGCGGAATGAATCCGGATAGTGTCGAGGAAATGATAAAGACGTATCGTGCCTTTAACATTAGCAATCATGATTCGCTTGTGAAGGAGTTCGAGGGTGTAAAGGAAACCATAATTGCCTTAAAGGAAAAAGGTTATAAAATTGGAATCGTAACGTCGAAAATGTCTGACGTCGTTATGAAAGGGTTGAAGCTAACCAAGCTAGATCCTTATTTTGAAATCATTGTGGCACTTGATCACGTGGAAAAAGCAAAGCCAGACCCAGGTCCGGTACGTATGGCTTTAGAAAAACTGCATTCTTCTCCAGAGGAAGCGATCATGGTTGGAGATAACCATCATGATATTTTAGGAGGGAAAAATGCCGGAGTAAGAACGGCTGCGGTTGCTTGGTCGATTAAAGGTCGTGAGTATTTAGCCAAGTACAATCCAGACTATATGCTTGAAAACATGACCGATTTACTGGCTATTTTAGAGGCAGAAGGTCAATGAGAAGGACGACTCGCTACCCGGTCGAAGGAGCGAACTCTCTCTGGCATGTATACAAAACCGTCCCATTTGTAAAAGTCGTTAAAAACTTCATCGTCATACAACTGGCACGATATACACCGTTTTTAGGAATGAAAAACTGGTTGTATCGAACATTTCTAAAAATGAATATTGGTGACCAAACCTCGTTTGCTCTTATGGTCATGCTCGATATTATGTTTCCGGAAAAAATCAGCGTGGGAAAAAACACCGTCATCGGTTATAACACCACGATTCTTGCACACGAATACTTAATCAAAGAGTATCGGTTAGGAGAAGTACAAATCGGAAGCGAAGTAATGATCGGGGCGAATACGACGATTTTACCTGGCATCACCATTGGAGACGGAGCTATTGTGTCAGCAGGAACGCTCGTTCATAAGAATGTTCCTGCAGGAGCGTTCGTTGGTGGCAACCCCATGCGTGTGATTTACACAAAGGAAGAGCTCGCAGAAAGATGGGAACAAGATCCGATTTACGGAAATAATAAGCTTCATTAACGCAAGTTAGTGAGGCTTATTTGTATATTTTGATCGGTTGGTGCCCATAATCGAGCCTTTATTGCGCTAGCAATAACAGCGAAGAGACTGGGCACCAACCGACAATTTATCCAATTTTTCAGTTGACGACCTCCTTGGGAAAGGAGTAAACTACATATAACTTCATTTTGCTAACATATTAGCGAACTAAAGGATTCGGAACATTTAGATATAGAGGTGATTGTCTTGAGTCGTTTGTTTATGTTCGAAAAACCGCTTGGAATGAGAGATACCCTTCCAGGATTATATGAAACGAAAAGCATTGCTAGAAATGCAATAAAATCAGAAATGAAGCGCTGGGGTTTTCAGTTTATTGAAACGCCCGCACTTGAATATTATGAAACGGTCGGAACGGCTTCAGCTATTCTTGACCAGCAGTTGTTTAAATTATTAGATTCACAAGGACATACACTTGTGCTGAGACCAGATATGACCGCGCCGATTGCGCGTGTGGCAGCGTCAAAGCTGTTGAAGGAAGACTTGCCGCTACGTTTAGCTTACTCTGCGAATGTATACAGAGCACAGCAAAGAGAAGGGGGCAGACCTGCAGAATTTGAGCAAATCGGTGTAGAGTGTATTGGTGACCATACGATTAGCGCAGATGGAGAGGTCATTGCTCTATTAATCTCATCATTACGTGAGGCTGGACTACCAAAGTTCCAAATTTCCGTAGGTCATATCGGCTTTGTACAGACATTGTTCCAGCAAATTCTTGGAACGGAAGAGCGCGCCCAAGCATTAACGAAATTTTTATACGAAAAAAATTACGTAGGATACCGTGAGCATGTGAAAAACCTCGGGTTATCTTCTATTGATAAGCAAAGATTATTAGACTTCTTAAAGCTTCGTGGAGGAAAAGAGGTACTAAGCTTTGCCAATGATATTATTGAAAACGAAAGTGGTCGTGAAGCACTTTCTCAGCTTCAGCAATTGTGGGAGATTGTCGTAGCCTTTGGTGAGGAAGATAAGCTAAAGTTTGACCTGACGCTTATTAGTCATATGAGCTACTACACGGGAATCGTGTTTGAAGTATACTCCCATGCGGTAGGAACACCGATTGGAAACGGCGGCAGATACGATCTTCTTTTAGAAAAGTTCGGGAAGGCAACCGGAGCGACCGGATTTGCTTTATACTTAGACCGCCTAATTGAAGCGCTTGGTGGATTATCAGAAGAAACACCGATGACATGTATTTTATTCAGTGATGAACGACGACAGGAAGCGTACGAAGTGGCAAAAGAGAAGCGCGCCATCGGAGAAAAAGTCGTGTTACAAGATATCAATGGTGTGAAAAATATTGATGCATGCACGAATCAATATACAGATATCGTCTTTTTAATCGGAAAAGCAGGCAGGGGGTCTTAACAGTGAAGGAAATGCTAACAATTGCAATGCCGAAGGGGCGGATTTTTGACGAAGCAGTCGAGCTTCTTCGTCAAGCGGGGTTCAATCTTCCACCAGAGTTTGAAGACTCTCGCAAGCTTATTATCGATGTGGAACAAGAGCAGTTTCGCTTTATTTTAGCAAAGCCGATGGACGTCCCCACTTATGTAGAACACGGCGTGGCTGATTTAGGGATTGCAGGAAAAGATGTTATGCTTGAAGAAGAGCGTGACGTGTATGAACTATTAGATTTGAAAATTAGTGCCTGCTACTTAGCTGTTGCAGGTTTACCAAATACAAAGATGAACGATGTCGCTCCAAAGGTGGCTAGCAAGTATCCGAATGTGGCAGCAGCCTACTTCCGTGAACAAGGGGAGCAGGTGGAGATTATCAAGCTAAATGGTTCGATCGAACTTGCACCGATTATTGGATTATCTGATCGCATCGTAGATATCGTGTCTACAGGAAAAACATTGGTCGAAAATGGACTAGTAGAATACGAGCGCATTGCCGATATTACCTCTCGTCTGATTGTAAATCCGGTCAGCTACCGAACAAAGGATGAGCGAATTAGTGAGATCGTTGATAAGTTAACAGACGTGATTCACGGTGTAAGGAGCTGAACAGGATGAACATTCAAAAGGTGAGTGAGGCGGTTTCCATTAAGCGTTCGGTGGATGCGGGAACCGAGGAGCAACGCCAAACGGTAAAGGCAATTATTGAAGATGTACGAAAAAATGGAGATACTGCTCTATTTGCCTATACAGAAAAATTTGATCGTGCCACGTTAACTTCGATGCAGGTTTCTGAAGAAGAAATCCGTGAAGCATACGAGGAAACAGGTGCGGAATATGTGGCGATTATCAAGGAAGCGGCTGAGAATATTCGCACGTTTCACGAAAAGCAGGTTCGTAATTCATGGCTGACGACAGAAGCGAATGGAACGATTCTTGGCCAAAAGGTAACTCCGCTTGATTCCGTTGGCGTATACGTACCAGGTGGAACAGCGGCATACCCATCGTCTGTCCTTATGAATGTGATGCCAGCAAAAGTGGCTGGGGTTGAGCGCATCGTCATGGTGTCTCCTCCAGGTGCCAATGGGAAGTTACCAGCAGCGGTCGTTGTTGCGGCACAAGAAGCCGGTGTGAAGGAGATTTTCAAGGTAGGGGGAGCACAAGCAGTGGCAGCCCTTGCTTACGGCACTGAAGCAATTAAGCCGGTTGATAAAATCGTCGGACCGGGAAACATCTATGTGGCCCTAGCCAAGCGTGAAGTGTTCGGTGACGTGGATATTGATATGATTGCAGGTCCGAGTGAAATTGCCGTTTTAGCAGATGACACGGCTCGAGCAAGCGAAGTGGCAGCTGATCTTCTTTCGCAGGCGGAGCATGATGAGAGAGCGTGTTGTGTGCTTGTTACCACCTCGCAAAAGTTAGCAGAACAGGTTTCTGAGGAGGTTGTTCGTCAGCTAGAAACACTGCCTCGTAAGGCGATTGCCGAACAATCAATCGCTGATTACGGAGCGATTTATGTAGCCGACACATTAGAGGAAGCGATTGTTACCATTAATACATTGGCGCCAGAGCATCTTGAAGTGATGACGGCTAACCCAATGGAGCTATTAGGGCAAATCAAGCATGCAGGTGCGATTTTTATCGGTCGATATAGTTCCGAACCAGTCGGAGACTATTTCGCAGGCCCAAACCACGTGCTGCCAACAAACGGAACCGCCCGTTTCTCAAGCCCATTAAACGTTGACGATTTCCAAAAGAAATCAAGCATTATCTCATACAGTGAAAAAGCATTACAACAAAACGTAGAGAAAATCGCCGCCTTCGCAAGACTCGAAGGCTTAGAAGCCCACGCTAGAGCGGTAGAATCACGATTTAAATAAATGGAATAGGGGGCGTTTCCACCCGAAGAAGCCTTTGTTGCGTAGCAACACCAGCGCACGGAGGGTGAAACGACCCTTGACCAACACTTTTTTGAACAGGAGGATTCGGGATGACAAGGACAGCAAGCATTACAAGAAAAACAGGTGAAACAAATATAGAACTTGCTTTAACAATTGATGGTGAAGGGAAATCAGAACTAGAGACTGGCGTTCCTTTCATGACGCATATGCTTGACTTATTTACCAAGCACGGTCAATTTGACTTAACCATCAACGCCAAGGGCGACACAGAGGTGGACGATCACCACACAACAGAGGATATCGGCATCTGCTTAGGACATGCCCTTCGTGAAGCATTAGGCGATAAAAAAGGAATCAAGCGCTATGGTAATGCCTTTGTACCAATGGATGAGACACTTGCGCAAGTAGTCGTTGACTTAAGCAACCGTCCGCATTTAGAAATGCGAGCGCAATTCCCAAGTCAAAAGGTTGGAACCTTTGACACAGAGTTAGTTCACGAATTTCTTTGGAAGCTTGCTCTTGAAGCACGAATGAACCTCCATGTGATCGTTCACTATGGTCAAAATACACACCATATCATCGAGGCCATTTTTAAAGCATTAGCTAGAGCGTTGGATGAAGCAACCACGATTGACCCAAGAATAAAGGGCGTTCCATCAACGAAAGGGATGTTGTAAATGATCGGAATTATTGATTATGGAATGGGGAATTTATTCAGTGTTTCGAAGGCCCTTGAACGGCTCGAAGCTCCTTACTTCATTTCAGAGGATGCTAGCGAACTGCTACAAGCTGATAGCTTAATCTTACCAGGGGTTGGATCGTTTAAGGATGCTATGGAAAAGCTGAACGAATCAGGCCTGACTGCGATGATCAAGGAATATGTGAAAACTGGAAAGCCATTGCTAGGCATTTGCCTTGGAATGCAACTATTATTTGAGGAAAGCGAAGAGAATGGCCTAACGAAGGGATTGGCGTTACTACCAGGAAACGTGATTCGTTTTCCAGGAGTAACTCCTGAGGGAGAGGCGTACAAAGTCCCGCATATGGGCTGGAACAATATTCACTTCTTCCGTTCGTCGCCGATTTTAGAAAATATCCATGAAGACTTTGTGTATTTTGTTCACTCATATTACGTAAACACGCCGGATCATGAGGTCGTAATCGCTAGCTGCGATTATGACGTTGAAGTACCTGCTGTAGTAGGCCGTGGAAATGTATTCGGAATGCAATTTCACCCGGAAAAAAGCAGCAAGCTAGGCATGGAGCTATTGCGTAATTTTACTGAGCTAACGAAAGAAAGGGTGGCACGATGAGCTTTACTATTTATCCAGCGATTGATATGCGCGGAGGCAAATGTGTCCGCCTTTTACAAGGAGATTATAATCAAGAAACCGTGTATGGAGATTCACCATTTGATATGGCGAAAAGCTTTGCCGAGGCAGGAGCCGAGTGGATACATATGGTCGACCTTGACGGAGCAAAGGATGGAAAGCGTGTGAACGACCGCTTTGTGATCGAGGCTGCTCAAAAGCTTGATGCGAAAGTGCAAATTGGTGGAGGTATTCGTACCGAGGAAGATATTCTTCATTACTTAAATAATGGCGTGTCACGTGTCATTATCGGGAGTGTGGCAGTGTCTAACCCAGAGTTTGCCATTGAAATGATTCAAAAGTACGGAGAAAAGATTGCGATTGGGCTCGATGCGAAGGATGGCTATGTGGCAACGCACGGCTGGCTCGATACCTCTTCTGTCACAGCGGTTGAGCTTGGAAAGCGACTTGCTGAAGCGGGTGCAGAGACGTTTATTTTTACAGATATCGCAACAGATGGGATGCTTTCTGGCCCGAACTTATTGGCTGTAGAGAAACTAGCGGTTGAAACAGGAAAAAGCGTCATTGCCTCTGGTGGGGTAAGTGAGTTAGCTGATCTACGGGCATTGAAGGAGCTTGTAGGAAAAGGCGTGAGCGGTGCGATTGTCGGAAAAGCAATTTATGAAGGACGATTCTCTGTTCCTGAAGCATTGAAAGAGGTGAAGTAACATGCTAACCAAGCGTATTATTCCATGCCTGGATGTGAAGGACGGTCGTGTGGTAAAAGGAATTCAGTTTGTACAGCTGCGCGATGCTGGAGACCCTGTGGAACTGGCTCGTTTTTACGATGAGCAGGGAGCAGATGAGTTAGTTTTTTTAGATATTTCTGCTTCGCATGAAGGCCGCGGTACGATGGTGGATGTGGTAAAATCTGTTGCTTCCGAGTTAGCAATTCCGTTTACTGTAGGTGGAGGGATCAATTCCCTTGAAGACATGAAGCGCATTTTACGTGCGGGTGCGGACAAAGTGTCATTGAATACAGCAGCTGTGCTTAACCCTGGGCTCATTACAGAAGGAGCGAACTTCTTCGGGACACAATGTATTGTCGTTGCTATTGATGCAAAATACGACGAAGAGCTTGGTTCGTGGCGTGTTTTCACGCATGGTGGTCGAAAAACTACCGAATATGAAGTTATACAATGGGCAAAAGAGGCGGTTCGCCGCGGGGCAGGAGAAATTCTGTTAACAAGCATGGATAGTGATGGAGAGAAAAAAGGCTTTGATGTGGCACTAACTCGTGCTGTGAGCGAGGCGGTATCGGTGCCGGTCATTGCTTCTGGTGGAGCAGGAAACGCTGAGCATTTTGCGGAAGCCTTTTTAGAAGCAAAGGCAGATGCAGCATTAGCGGCATCAATTTTCCACTACAAGGAAACATCAGTTGAAGAAGTGAAATCATTTTTAAAAGAAAAAGGGGTGAATGTACGATGAATGTAAAATTTGATGAAAACGGCTTGCTGCCGGCAATCGTTCAGGATGCAGTGACGAAGGAAGTATTAACACTTGCGTATATGAACAAGGAGTCTTTAGATAAATCCATTGATACGCGTGAAACATGGTTTTACAGTCGTTCACGTCAGGAGCTTTGGCATAAAGGAGCAACAAGCGGGAATACACAGAAAATCGTTGATATGAAGTTCGATTGTGACCAAGATGCAGTGGTTGTATTGGTAGAACCAGCTGGTCCTGCGTGCCACAACGGAACAACAAGCTGTTTTACAGAGAGTGTGTTCACAGGTGAGGAAGCAGCGTCTGGTGCGGAAAGCCTAGCAGACTATCAGATATTGTTTGAGCTTGAGCAGTTGATTCGCAACCGTGAAAAGGAACGTCCAGAAGGAGCATACACGACGTACCTGTTTGAAAAAGGCGTTGATAAGATTTTGAAAAAGGTCGGCGAAGAAGCATCTGAAGTGATCATCGCTGCGAAAAACCGTGATGCCGAGGAGCTAAAGTGGGAAGCAGCCGATTTATTGTACCACTTATACGTACTGTTGGTAGAGCAAGGCTTGCCAGCTAGAGACGTATTGTCCGTATTAAATAAGCGACATGAAAAATCAGCAGCAAAATAACCAGCCGAGGGGCTGGTTTTTTGTTTTTGGACAAAGCTTCCTCGATAGCCTTTCTACATTCATGGTTTCAGCCACATAGGACTTATGATATAATAATTAGGTTAATCATATTTTTTATAACTTACTTCATTACATCTAAGAAGTGCTTGTAAACACGTTAAATGGAGGATTTCATGAGCAAAGACTCTAAAGCATATCAACCTAAAGGTAAATTGTTATCTTTTCATCCAACTGGTGAATACTACTTTGCGAAAGGCTTAAAGGCGTATCAACGGAGGGATTTTTATAAATCAAAAAAATATTTGGAGCGTGCGATTCAGCTAGAGCCGGGCGAGCCGATGATTTATTGTCAGCTGGCGATTGTTTGTACGGAGCTTGGTGATTATCAGCAGTCCAATCGTTATTTGCACGAAATTTTAGAAGAGCTGGATGAGCATATGCTGGAGTGTCATTATTTCTTGGCTAACAACTACGCACATCTCGGCCTTTTTAAAGATGCATACACACACGCGTCGCTGTATTTAAAACTGGATCAAGACGGAGAGTTTGTCGAGGATACGGAAGAATTAATCGACTTACTAACTCTTGAAGCGGAGGAGCTTGAAGAGGACCTGTACGAAGAGGATGACTTAATCGTAAAGCAGGATGAGGCGCGCCGTTTATTAGAATCGGGACATTTTCCAAGAGCTGTTGACCTATTAGAAGAGGTGATCGAGGAATTTCCTGAATATTGGTCAGCTTACAACAACCTAGCCCTTGCTTATTTCTATCTAGGAGAAACAGACAAGGCGGACGACATTCTTGAAGATGTACTCACGAAAAATCCAGGCAACTTGCATGCGTTGTGCAACAAGCTTGTGTTTGCTTTTTATCTGAAGGATAAAAAGGAGCTGAGCAGCCTGATGGAAGTGTTGAAAAAGATTAAGCCGATGCTGCAAGAACATCAATTCAAACTTGGTGCGAGCTTTGCGCTTGTTGGAGAGTATGAGCTGGCTTACGGTTGGCTAAGAAAGCTGCAACGAGTAGGCTTTGAAGGGGACGGACCGTTTTATTACTGGCTATCTTACTCTGCGTACCATACGGATCGTCAATCCATGGCTGAGCAAGCATGGAAAAGAGTTCTTGAATTCAGCCCTGAAAAAGAAGGGCATGAGCCATGGGAAAAGAATAAGCCAGAAGCAGCTGGCTTTGAGCATATTCCAAAAGCGATTCATCAAAAGCTAGAAAGCAACTTTATTGAAGAGCGTTTATTCGGGTTATTCCTTGCTTCTTTATCGGGAGAAAAAGAGAAGCTTTTAACTTCTATGAAGCCAAAGTATTTGATAGAAAAGGAATATGTCGAGCTTTTAAGCATGAAAACATGTGAAAAACCTATCATGCGTTCCGGTCACGAGACAGCAATGGAGCTTTATAAACAGCATCAACCGATTGGAACGACACAGTCGAGCTTGTTTTTATTATGGTTTACCATTTTGCCAGGTCTTATGAAAGAAAATGTGCAAGCAAACAACTCGAAGGCTTTGGCAGCTGCGACCGAATATATGTGGAGAAAGCAACGTGGGGAGCGAACATCACAGCAGCAGGTGGCAAAGCTGTACAGTCTATCCAGCTCCACCCTCCAAAAATATGTCAAAATTGTAAAAGGGCTCATTTAGTGAGCATATATTTGGACTCCACTCACTTTGTTTTATAGGATAAGGGTAACAAGGAAATACTAATACAAGTATTGTTTTCTTTTTTAAAAGGAGTGAATAAACGTGTCTGAAGAAAAAATCTATGATGTCATTATTGCTGGTGCTGGTCCTGCTGGGATGACGGCCGCTGTGTATACATCACGTGCGAATCTTTCTACATTAATGATTGAGCGCGGTGTACCAGGTGGACAAATGGCGAACACTGAAGAGGTTGAAAACTATCCAGGTTTTGACCATATTTTAGGACCTGAGCTTTCTACAAAAATGTTTGATCATGCGAAAAAGTTTGGTGCTGAGTACGCGTATGGCGATATAAAAGAAGTCATTGATGGTGAAGAGTATAAGACGGTTGTTGCGGGTTCAAAGCAGTATAAAGCTCGTGCCGTGATTATTACAACTGGTGCTGAATATAAGAAAATTGGCGTTCCTGGTGAAAAAGAGCTTGGTGGCCGTGGGGTTTCTTACTGTGCGGTTTGTGATGGCGCATTTTTCAAAGGAAAAGAACTTGTCGTTGTTGGTGGAGGAGACTCTGCGGTAGAAGAAGGAGTGTACTTAACACGTTTCGCTTCTAAAGTAACGATCGTTCACCGTCGTGACGAGCTTCGTGCCCAAAAAATTCTTCAGCAACGTGCGTTTGACAATGAAAAAATTGATTTCATCTGGAATCACACAGTGAAGCAAATCAATGACAAGGACGGCAAAGTTGGAAGTGTTACTCTTGTGTCAACACAAGATGGCGCAGAACAGGAATTCCAAGCGGATGGCGTATTCATCTACATCGGAATGGTTCCTCTATCAAAACCGTTTGCGAACCTTGGTATTACTAACAGTGACGGATACATTGAAACCAATGACCGTATGGAAACGAAGGTTCCTGGTATTTTCGCTGCTGGAGATATTCGCGAAAAAACACTTCGTCAAATTGTTACTGCAACAGGTGACGGAAGTATCGCCGCTCAAGCTGCGCAACACTATGTAGAAGAACTAATGGAATCATTAAAGCAAAAAGCATAACATAGGAAAAGCTAGCCTTTTGGGGTTAGCTTGTTTGCTTTTTAGGGATAAAGGATCTAGGATTTAGGGTGAAATGAAGTTCATCGAGCCTATGAAGATCAAAAGTGATGAAGATTTAGTATGAAATGGAGTTCATCAAGCTTATGAAGATCAAAAGTGATGAAGATTTAGAATGAAATGAAGTTCATCAAGCTGATGAAGATCAAAAGTGATGAAGATTTAGGGTGAAATGAAGTTCATCGAGAAACATCTATGAATCAAATTGGTGCATCACTTCATCCATTCTTAACAAAACGTAATCTCCAATTAATTATACTGTAACAGTAGTGAAACATTGTTCGTGTAGAATAAGAATTGAAATTGACCCCCTTTTAAGATATATATCTTTGGCACAGGAACATGTCCTGTGCTCTTTTTTTATATTTGTCCATTTCCTATTCATTGTGAGCCCATTGTAAAAATAGTATAATAGAAAGAATAAAAGTCGTTAAATCTAGTCTCTGAGGTGATTGAAGCGTGCAACGAGTGACAAATTGTGTATTAGTAAAGGATAATAAAGTCTTGCTGCTCCAAAAGCCTAGACGTGGCTGGTGGGTGGCTCCCGGTGGAAAGATGGAGCCCGGTGAATCAGTGAGGGACTGCTGTATTCGAGAGTACCGTGAAGAGACGGGTATTTACTTGAGAAATCCCAATATTAAGGGCATTTTTACATTTATCATGAAAGATGGAGACCAAGTTGTTTCAGAGTGGATGATGTTCACCTTTTTTGGAACAGAAGCTGATGGTATCAATCTGGATGAGTCAGAGGAAGGAAAGCTTGCTTGGCATGACTTTCATCAGATTAAAGATTTACCGATGGCAGACGGGGATTATCATATATTGGACTACATGATCCACGGTCAAGGAATCATCTATGGCACTTTTACATATACAACCGATTTTCAGTTAATTCAATATCGTCTTGATCCTAGCTAAGGAGGAATTTTTATGAGTACTGGAGCGACACAAGATACACAAATGGTGATTATAACGGGGATGTCTGGTGCAGGGAAAACAGTCGCCATTCAAAGCTTTGAAGATCTAGGTTTTTTCTGTGTGGATAACCTGCCACCAACCTTATTGCCAAAATTTCTTGAACTTATGAAAGAGTCCGGAAATAAGATGAATAAGGTAGCGCTTGTAATGGATTTAAGGGGGAGGGAGTTTTTCGACCACTTATTCAAGGCGCTCGATGATCTTGCTGAAACATCATGGGTGACACCGCAAATTCTATACTTAGATGCGGACGATTCCACGCTTGTTCGTCGCTACAAGGAAACTCGACGTACTCATCCGCTTGCTCCGTCCGGACTTCCATTAGAAGGTATTCAGCTGGAGCGAGAACTGCTTGAGGAATTAAAGGGAAGAGCACAGCTCATTTACAATAGCTCACAAATGAAGCCGAAAGAATTACGCGAAAAAATCTTAACGGAGTTTTCAGCGAATAAGCAAACGATCTTTACGGTCAATGTGATGAGCTTTGGATTTAAGTACGGAATTCCGATTGACGCAGACTTAGTTTTCGATGTTCGCTTTTTACCGAACCCGCACTATATTGAGTCGATGAGACCAAAGACGGGTCTTGATGAGGATGTTTCAAAGTATGTACTGAAGTGGAATGAGACAACGAAGTTCTTAGAAAAAGTAACGGAGCTGTTAGCCTTTATGCTTCCTCATTACAAACGCGAGGGGAAAGCGCAGCTCGTGGTGGCCATTGGATGTACAGGTGGGCAGCATCGATCTGTGGCATTGACTGAAACCATTGCACACCACTTCGAAAAAGACTATGAAACTCGAATCACTCATCGTGACATCGAAAGGAGAAAGGAACAAACTACATGACGAAGATTCGACAGCCTCGAATTGTGATTATTGGGGGCGGAACAGGGCTACCGGTGTTGCTTCGCGGATTAAAGAAGTTTCCCGTTGATATTACGGCCATCGTTACGGTTGCTGACGATGGCGGTAGCTCTGGACGCCTTCGAGATGAAATGGACATTCCTCCTCCGGGAGATGTTCGCAATGTACTAGCGGCATTATCTGATGTTGAACCGTTAATTGAGGAAATGTTTCAGCACCGTTTTGCAACAGCTAACGAGTTATCTGGCCATTCGCTTGGTAATTTGATTTTAGCAGCAATGACATCCATCACAGGGAATTTTACTCATGCCATTCAAGAGATGAGCAAGGTATTGAACGTGCGTGGGAAGGTGCTTCCAGCTGCCACACAAAGTGTGGTGTTACATGCAGAAATGGAGGACGGCACGATCGTTTCAGGAGAATCGAAAATTCCTTACTCCGGAAAACGGATCAAGCGGGTGTTTTTAACACCTGGTGATGCGACTCCACTGCCAGAAACTCTTCAAGCCATTCGAAAAGCGGATTTAATCGTAATTGGACCAGGAAGCTTATATACTAGTATCTTACCTAATCTTCTTGTACCAAAGCTTGGCGAGGAAGTGTGCCGTGCAAAGGCGAAGAAGGTGTATATATGCAACTTAATGACTCAAGCGGGTGAGACGCTTGATTATTCCGCGAGCGACCATGTGAAAGCGATTTACGACCATATGAAGAATGATTTTATGAACACCATTTTAGTAAATAGGGAACATATCCCAGAAGAGGTTCTTACTCGCTATAGCGAAGAGCTAGCAAAACCTGTACACTTTGATTTAACTACTCTATATGATTTAGGACTTGAAGTGGTAGAGGGAGAAATCATGAGCCTTGAAAATGGAGTAATCCGCCATGACACAAGGGAAGTAGCAAATATTTTATATTCTTTATTAATAAATGAAACCCGCAAGCGGTCTAAAGCGTAGAAGAACTTAAGCAACCGTTTGTGTAGGAGGTGAAGATGTGTCATTCGCTTCGGAAACGAAAAAAGAGTTAACGAATATTGAAGGAAAAGAATGCTGCGGGAAAGCGGAGCTGTCCGCTTTGATTCGAATGAATGGCTCATTGTCCTTCTCTAATCGAAAACTAGTGGTCGATATCCAAACGGAAAATGCTGCGATTGCACGAAGAATTTATACGTTGGTAAAAAGATACTACGACGTTCAAGTAGAACTTCTAGTTCGAAAGAAAATGAGATTGAAAAAGAACAATGTGTATATTGTAAGGCTATCACAGGATGCAAAGATCATCTTAGAGGATTTATTTATCCTAGAAGAAGGATTTGTGTTTGCTCACAATATTGCTGAGGTACTTATTAAAAAGAAATGCTGTAAGCGCTCCTATTTACGTGGAGCATTTTTAGCAGGAGGTTCGGTGAACAATCCGGAAACTTCCTCTTATCATCTCGAAATTTTTTCACTTTATAAAGAGCATAACGACTCTTTATGTGAATTGATGAATACATTTGGTTTAAACAGCAAAACGCTGGAAAGAAAAAAGGGCTTCATCACGTACTTAAAGGAAGCTGAAAAAATCACCGAATTCCTAAATATTATCGGTGCCCATAATGCACTGCTAAGGTTTGAGGACATTCGGATCGTACGTGACATGCGTAATTCGGTGAACCGGTTGGTCAATTGTGAAACGGCGAACTTAAACAAGACGATTGGTGCGTCTTTACGACAGGTTGAAAATATTCGGTTTATACAAGATACCGTAGGTCTTCATATTTTACCTGAAAAGCTGAGAGAAATTGCAGAACTTCGTATTGCATACCAAGATGTCACGTTGAAGGAGCTAGGAGAAATGGTATCTGGAGGGAACATTAGTAAATCAGGTATCAATCACCGTCTTCGCAAAATTGACGAAATTGCCGAAAAGCTACGAGTCGGGGAAAACGTGAGTAAAACCATGTAATTATATAGATAAAAAGATAAGGATAGGGGAGGAAAGCAAGTATGGTGGAAAAACAAGTGGTAGTAAAGTTGAAGACTGGTTTACAGGCACGCCCTGCAGCGTTGTTTGTACAAGAAGCAAATCGTTTTTCGTCAGAAGTATTTTTAGAGAAAGACGGCAAGAAGGTAAATGCAAAGAGCATCATGGGGCTTATGAGCTTAGCTGTTAGCTCAGGTTCATCTGTGAATTTGATCGTTAATGGAACTGATGAAGAAGCAGCACTTGAAGCATTAGAAAAATATGTTCAAAAAGAAGCATAATAAAGAAAACTCGCTCCAGTATATGAGAGCGAGTTTTTTACTGTTCAAATATTATTTTTCTTCCTTCTTCGTTTCAAGCGTGTTGCGTGAAATGATATGGTCAACTAGGCCATATTCCTTTGCACGATCAGCTGTCATGAAGTTGTCGCGGTCTGTGTCTTTAGAAATGACTTCCATTGGTTGACCAGTACGCTCAGCAAGAATGCCGTTTAACTTTTCACGAAGGAAAAGGATGCGCTTTGCAGCGATTTCGATTTCTGTTGCTTGACCTTGTGCTCCACCAAGCGGTTGGTGAATCATTACTTCTGCATTTGGAAGAGCATAACGCTTTCCTTTTGTACCAGCAGCAAGAAGGAATGCACCCATAGATGCCGCCATACCGATACAAATTGTTTGAACGTCAGGCTTAATGAACTGCATTGTGTCGTAGATTGCCATACCAGCCGTAATGCTGCCGCCTGGTGAGTTAATGTAGATGGATATGTCTTTTTCAGGATTTTCCGCTTCTAAAAATAATAACTGAGCGACGATTGAATTAGCCACATTATCGTCAATTCCACTTCCAAGCATGATAATGCGGTCTTTTAATAGGCGTGAGTAAATATCGTATGCACGCTCTCCACGGTTCGTTTGCTCAATAACTGTAGGGATTAAATTCATTTCTTTTTCCTCCTTTAAATGAGAGTCAAACATACAATTGGTTAAGTATGTTTAAAGTGTAACTGTATGTATTTTCATGATACACTCATGGTCAATAAAGGTCAAACAAATAGCTGCAGAATTGTTCGACACAAATTGCTATGTACTTTTAAACCCACTTTCCATCATACCCACTGGGCAGTTTTTTAAACAAGAAGTTGAGCTTTTCCGCTATACTGGAAATGGGAACTGTTGTAAAATGTAGGGTAATGATAATGAGGGAATTGGTTAGTGGTGGATGGGTTTGGGGTAGTGGGATCGGTTGAATGCGAATGAGGGTTAGTAATCGCAAATATTGTCGGGGAATCGCAAGTAACTTTTGTGAATTGCAAATAAAGACTGAGGATTGCAAGAAAAATTTCAGAATCGCAAATAAAATCTGAAGATCGCAAGTAAAATCCTAGAATCGCAAATAAAATCTGAAGATCGCAAGAAAAATCTCAGAATCGCAAGTAAAATTTCAAAATCGCAAATGAATTCTCAGAATCACCAAACAAACTCTATGAATCTGAAAGAATCACTCTCTTATTCGCGAAAAAACCATCAAAAACACTCTCAGCCCCACGAAATCCAGCAATTCAACATCATAAAATGTAGAAAAATTAGCAGAGGAGTGGGAAACGTGGAAACGAAAAAGACCTTCAAACTAAACAAAATACAAATCGCAGCAATTAGTGCAGGCCTCGTAATCATGGCTGGTTTTGGTGTGTTTTCGTATTGGACAAATGCCACTCCATCAAGCGGTGGGACCGACCGGGTGCTCAAGCAGGCAGAGGAAGCAGAGGCATCCGTTGAAGAAGGAGGACTTGAAATCCAAATAGATGAAAACGTGGAGCAAGTATTTCCGAGTGACTTAAAAGAATTTGAAGTGCAATCTGCTATTCACCATATGTCACATCAAAAAGTAGAAGCAGAAAAAAAATGGGGAGCCATTCTTATTACGGAAGAGCGAGTCAAGCGCCTTTACGATGTGGTGGTCGCCAATCAAAATGAATATAAGTATGCGAACACGTACATCAAGATTCTAGAAAGATGGCTTGAAGGGGATTTTTCACAAGCAGTCAGTGACCATAATGCGATATGGGAATTACAGGACGGAAATGTTGGAAAAGCGACTGGCCTGTTAAGCATGAAAGAAGAAGAGAAGTTTATAGAGAAGTATATGAAGTAGAGTGGGAACAAGGGTCGACTAGTCGTTGACAGCATTACGAATCATCTAGTATGATGTAAGTGCGCTTATTTTGCATATAAGCACTTTTCGGCCCTCGTGGTGCAACGGATAGCACGTAAGATTCCGGTTCTTGAGATGTGGGTTCGATTCCTGCCGAGGGCGTCATTTATATGGAGAAACACTTGTCACTATAGACAGGTGTTTTTTTATTTACTACCCATTCAATTCCCTCTTATCTTCATGTAAAATAGATATTGGGGGTGAGAAGATGAATTTAAAAGCAGGTTTGTGGCAACAGCAGACATTAAAATTAAAGATGACGCAAGAGCTTTCTCAGGCAATTACGCTTCTTCAGTATTCTTCCCAGGAGCTTACGGCTTTTTTAGAAAGCAAAGCATTGGAAAATCCCCTTATCCAGATCGAAACCTCCCATGTTAAAACGATGGATCCCCGCAAAGATAGACCGAAAAAAACGAGAGTCATAGATAAAGATCAGCAGAACTGGATTGAGCAAATTGGTAAAACTGCCACTACCTTATATGACCATCTTTATGCGCAAGTGATAAACCACTCGGAAGTGAAGCTACTTAAGACTTTTTTAGAATGCATTGATGGAAACGGTTACATCGGAGTGAGCAACGAATCTCTTGCAACTGCATTAGGCGTTTCACACGAGAAAGTAGACTCAGTAGTTTCTATCATCCAAGACCTTGAACCAGCAGGAGTAGGCGCGAGGTCATTAGGGGAGTGTTTATTCTTACAGCTCGTCCGTATGCCGAACCGAAATCCTTTAGCGGAAAAATTGGTCAATGATCATTTTGAGGAGTTTGCTGAAAAGAAATGGAAAACAATATCCAAACAACTAAACGTAAGTCTTTCTGATATTCAAGCGGCTTTTGACTTGATTCAAACATTAAACCCGCGCCCAGGGGCTGACTTTCATGAAGAAGCATCGTCCTATGTGATACCAGATGTCTCGGTCAAATGGGACGGGAAACATTTTGAGATCAGTGTGTTCGATGACGTGCTCCCTAAGCTTACGTTCCAGCAGGAGTATTATCAGCAATTTTCATCCGTAAAAGATGCAAGTCTCAACAAATACTTGCAAGAAAAGCAACAAGATTACTCATGGATTGTCAGAAGCTTAGAGCAACGAAGGGAAACGATTACTAAGGTGTCGCTTGCGATTGTACAAAGACAGCAGGACTTTTTTGAAAAAGGGCCATTACACTTAAAGCCGATGACGATGAGAGAAATTGCAGAGGAGATAGAGGTTCATGAGTCCACTGTTAGTCGGGCGGTCCGTGAAAAGTATATGCAAACCCCGTTTGGAACGTTTGAGCTAAAATCGTTCTTTACAAACATGGTTTCCACGACCAACTCAGAGGCTACTTCGTCAAACCAGGTGAAGGATGCCATTAAGAAATTGGTTGATGGGGAAGATAAAGCAAAGCCTTATTCCGATCAGGAAATTTTAGATATATTAAAAGAAAACGATGGATTTGTGATATCCAGAAGGACGGTAGCCAAATACCGGGACCAGCTCGGAATTCCATCTTCATCAAAGCGAAAGAGATTTTAAAGGAGATTGTCTAATGATTATTGAGTTTTATACTAGAAAAAGATGCCCTTTATGCGAAAAAGGAAAAGCGATCTTAACCGAACTCCAGGAAAGCTGGGAGTTTGAAATTATCGAGAAAGATATTGATACGAATGATGAATGGACCGAGCAGTATGGATTAATGATCCCTGTCGTGGTTTTGGACGGAGAGGAGCTTCAATATGGACAGTTAGACAAAATGTTCATAAACGAAGCGCTTACAAAAAAAATACACCGTATATGAGTTGAAAAGGGAAATCGCACCTGTTAGAATAAGTTTTGTAGCAGGGGTGATTTTTTTTACCTTCAGCGGGACACATTATGTCTATGAGGGACATATAATGTCCATATAGGATGAAGGAGACATCAATATGCAGTCGATCATTGATATCCAAAAAAGATTATTACCTGATTTGCTCTCTGTTATGCAGGAACGTTTTCATATTTTACAGTACATAGGTTCCATGGAGCCAGTAGGTCGTCGAAGCTTATCTGTCAGTCTCGGTGTAACAGAACGAGTCCTCAGAAGTGAAGTTTCCTTCTTAAAAGAACAAGATTTAATCACTATATCAAGTGTAGGAATGAGTCTTACTGAAGATGGAAGGGAATTACTAGAGGGATTAGAAGCGGTTATGCGTGAGATATCAGGTATCGACAAAATGGAAGAAAGACTCCGAAGGAAACTTGGTATTCAGCAAGTGATCATTGTAGCGGGTAACAGTGATGAGTCACCATGGGTAAAAAGCGAATTAGGAAGAGCTTGTGCTCTTTGTATGAAAAATTCGTTGCAGGGAAAAAATATCATCGCAGTTACTGGTGGTACAACAATGGCAACTGTAGCAGAGATGCTAACTCCAGACCTCGGCAAAGATCTTCTTTTTGTACCGGGACGCGGGGGAATTGGGGAAGATGTTCAAAATCAAGCCAACACCATTTGTGCCAAAATGGCTGAAAGAACCAAATCAAGCCACAAGGTGCTCTATGTCCCTGATCAAGTAAGCAGTGAAACGTACCACATGATGTTGAAGGAACCTCATATTAAAGAAGTTCTTGGTTTAATCAAATCTGCAAGCATGGTTTTACACGGAGTAGGAGACGCTATGACAATGGCCCAACGCCGGCGAACAAGCGCGGAGGACTTACGTAAAATCGAAGAAAGGCAAGCGGTTGGTGAAGCATTCGGGTATTACTTTAACGAAGCGGGAGAAGTGGTTCACAAAGTTAGAACAGTTGGACTTCAGCTCGATGATCTAGCAAAGACAGGGCATGTGCTCGCCGTTGCTGGAGGAGCTTCAAAGGAAAAGGCAATTCGCTCTTATATGAAGCAAGCTCCCAAAAACACCGTATTAATTACGGATGAAGGAGCCGCAAAACAGTTATTACAGGGTTAACCCCCTTAAATAAAAAATATCCTTATTCAATTAAAGGAGGAAACAAATCATGGCAGTAAAATTAGGTATTAACGGATTTGGTAGAATTGGACGTAATGTTTTCCGCGCAGCATTAACAAACCCTAACGTAGAGGTTGTAGCAGTAAACGATTTAACTGATGCAAACACACTTGCTCACCTTTTAAAATATGACACAGTTCACGGTAAGCTTAATGAAGACGTAACTGTTGACGGCGACTACCTAGTAGTTGGCGGAAAGAAAGTAAAAGTTATCGCTGAGCGCGACCCAGCTCAACTTGGATGGGGAGACCTTGGAGTTGAAGTAGTAGTTGAATCTACTGGTCGTTTCACTAAGCGTTCTGACGCTGCTAAGCACTTAGAAGCTGGCGCTAAGAAAGTTATCATCTCTGCTCCTGCAACTGATGAAGATATCACAATCGTTATGGGTGTTAACGACGACAAGTACGATGCAGCTAACCACCACGTTATCTCTAACGCATCTTGTACTACAAACTGTTTAGCTCCTTTTGCTAAAGTTCTTAACGACAACTTCGGTGTTCGTCGCGGTATGATGACAACTGTTCACTCTTACACGAATGACCAACAAATCTTAGACTTACCACACAAAGATTTACGTCGTGCTCGTGCAGCTGCTGAAAACATCATCCCTACATCTACTGGTGCTGCTAAAGCTGTATCTTTAGTTCTTCCTGAGCTTAAAGGTAAGTTAAACGGTGGAGCTATGCGTGTTCCAACTCCTAACGTTTCTTTAGTAGACTTAGTTGTTGAACTTGACAAAGATGTAACAGTTGACGAAATCAACGCAGCTCTTAAAGCAGCATCTGAAGGTGACTTAAAAGGAATTCTTGATTACTCTGAAGAGCCACTAGTTTCTACTGACTACAACGGTAGCCCAGCTTCTTCTACAATCGATGCTCTTTCTACTATGGTTATGGAAGGCAACATGGCGAAAGTTATCTCTTGGTATGACAACGAGTCTGGTTACTCTAACCGCGTAGTTGACCTTGCTGAATACATCGCTTCTAAAGGCCTTTAATCTTAAGGGAAAAAAACTTCAATTGCGACAATAAATGGATTATGGGTTTAACTCTTTCCATTTTGAAGCAAAATAGGTGTAAAAAGGGGAGAGGGGAACAAAATCCCCCTCCTTTTCTAATGTTCAAAGCTTATGCTAAATAGGAGGATTTTCCGATGAACAAGAAAAGCGTAAAAGACATTGATTTAAAAGGTAAAAGAGTATTTTGCCGTGTGGATTTCAACGTACCTATGAAGGATGGACAGATTACTGACGAAACTCGTATTCGTGCAGCTCTTCCAACAATCCAATACCTAACTGAGCAGGGTGCAAAAGTTATCCTTGCTAGCCACCTTGGTCGTCCAAAGGGTGCAGTAGTAGAAGAAATGCGTTTAACTCCAGTGGCTGGTCGTTTATCTGAACTTCTTGGTAAAGATGTGAAGAAGGCAGACGAAGCTTACGGAGATAGCGTAAAAGCTTTAGTTTCTGAAATGGCTGAAGGCGATGTTCTTTTATTAGAAAACGTACGTTTCTATGCTGGGGAAGAAAAGAATGATCCAGAATTAGCAAAAGCATTCGCTGAGCTAGCTGACGTATACGTGAATGATGCATTCGGAGCTGCACACCGTGCTCATGCTTCAACAGAAGGAATCGCTCACCACCTACCAGCTGTATCTGGTCTATTAATGGAAAAAGAACTTGATGTTCTTGGAAAAGCTCTTTCTAATCCGGAAAGACCATTCACTGCAATCATCGGTGGAGCAAAAGTAAAAGACAAGATTGGTGTAATTGACAATCTTTTAGATAAAGTAGACAACCTAATCATCGGTGGTGGCTTAGCTTACACATTCATTAAAGCTCAAGGTCACGAGATTGGTAAGTCACTTTTAGAAGCTGACAAAATGGATTTAGCTCTTTCTTTCATTAAGAAAGCGGAAGAAAAAGGCGTTAAGTTCTATATGCCAGTTGATGCTATTGTTGCTGACGACTTCTCTGATAGTGCAAACAAAAAAGCAGTTGGAATCGATGAAATCCCTGCAGATTGGGAAGCACTTGATATCGGACCAAAAACAGCTGAGCTTTACAGCAATGTAATTAAAGAGTCTAAGCTTGTTATTTGGAACGGACCAATGGGTGTATTCGAATTAGATTCGTTTGCAAACGGAACAAAGGCAGTAGCAGAGGCATTAGCAGCATCTGAAGGTACATATTCTGTTATCGGTGGCGGAGATTCAGCTGCAGCCGTTGAAAAATTCAACCTTGCTGATAAGATGAGCCATATCTCTACTGGTGGCGGAGCTTCTCTTGAGTTCATGGAAGGTAAGGTTCTTCCTGGAGTCGTTGCGTTAAACGATAAGTAATATTTTTAGAGAGGATGAAAACCATGCGTAAACCTATTATTGCAGGTAACTGGAAAATGCATAAAACTCTTTCAGAAGCAACGAGCTTTTTGAATGAAGTAAAGTCAATCGTTCCTTCTTCTGAAAAAGTGGATTCTGTAATCTGTGCTCCAGCATTATTTTTAGAGCGTTTAGTTGACGGAGCAAAAGGAACAGAAGTAAAAATCGGTGCTCAAAACATGCACTTTGAAGAAAGCGGAGCATTCACAGGTGAAGTATCTGCACCAGCTCTTGCTGATCTTGGTGTTCAATATGTGATCATCGGTCACTCTGAGCGTCGTGAAATGTTCAATGAAACAGACGAGTCTGTAAATAAGAAAACTCTTGCTGCATTTAAGCATGGAATTACACCAATCGTTTGCTGTGGGGAAACTTTAGAGCAACGTGAAGCTGGTGAAACTAACACGCTTGTGGGCGATCAAGTGAAAAAAGCACTTGTTGGCTTAACAGATGAGCAAGTAAAGCAAACGGTTATCGCTTATGAGCCAATCTGGGCAATTGGAACAGGTAAATCTTCCACTGCTGAAGATGCAAACGAAGTATGTGCACATATTCGCCAAGTGGTTGCAGACAACTACTCTAACGAAGTAGCAGCTGCTGTTCGCATTCAATACGGCGGAAGTGTAAAACCAGGTAACATCGCTGAGTACATGGCACAGCCAGATATCGACGGTGCTTTAGTTGGTGGAGCAAGCTTAGAAGCTGATTCGTTTGTACAATTATTGGAGGCAGGTAAGAATGAGTAAGTCTCCTGTTGCGTTAATCATCCTTGACGGCTTTGCACTTCGCGGCGAGCGTATGGGAAATGCAGTTGCACAATCGAACAAACCGAACTTTGATCGTTTTTGGAACAGCTATCCACACGCACAGCTAACTGCTTCTGGGGAAGCGGTTGGATTACCTGAAGGTCAAATGGGAAATTCTGAAGTGGGCCACTTAAACATCGGTGCAGGACGTATTGTGTACCAAAGCTTAACGCGTGTGAACGTATCGATTCGCGAAGGTGAATTCGAGCGTAATGAAACATTTTTAAATGCGATCAACCACGTGAAAAAGAATGGAACAAACCTTCACTTATTCGGATTATTATCTGATGGTGGAGTTCACAGTCACATTCAGCATTTATTTGCGCTACTAAAGTTAGCTGCTGGGGAAGGTGTGAAGAACGTATACGTTCACGCATTCTTAGACGGCCGCGACGTAGCACCGCAGTCTGCTGGTGACTTTATCAAACAAACAGAAGAAAAGATGAAGGAATACGGTGTTGGTCAGTTTGCAACGATTTCTGGTCGTTACTACTCGATGGACCGTGACAAGCGTTGGGAACGTGTAGAAAAGTCTTACCGTGCTATGGTGTATGGAGAAGGTCCTGCCTACTCAAACGCTATGGATGTTGTAGAAGACTCTTACAACAACGGAATCTTCGACGAATTCGTTCTTCCTTCTGTTTTGAAAA
>NZ_JAKFCQ010000100.1:0-16767 GCF_036676585.1 Robertmurraya sp. | reverse complement strand
TTGTTTCTTGCCCAGCTGTTGTTAAATAGTCACCCACAAAAATAGAATTAGCTGGGTACAATCCGAGAGGTTGAAGACTCCTAAGATTAACTTCTCGGCCGCCAGAAATCCGAATTTCCTTCGATGGATTAATAAAGCGCATTAAGCAAAGAACTTTTAAGCAATAACGGGGATTTAACTCATTTACTCCTTGAAGGGGTGTACCATCAATGGCATGAAGGAAATTGACAGGGATAGAATCAGCATCCAATGCTTTTAGGCTTCTCGCCATGTCAATAACATCTTGTTGCGTTTCCTTCATACCAATAATGACTCCAGAGCATGGAGAGATACCTGCGTTCTTTACTAACTCGACTGTGTTTACTCGGTCTTCATATGTATGGGAGGTAGTAATGGATTCATGGTGACTCTCTGACGTGTTAATATTATGATTGTATCTGTCGACTCCTGACTCCTTTAATCGTTTTGCCTGATGTGGGTTGAGTAGCCCCAGGCAAGCACAAACCTTCAGACCGTATTTATCCTTTATCTCCTCGACGGCAGAAGTGACAATATCCACTTCTTTGTCGCTTGGACCTCTGCCACTTGCAACTATACAGTACGTGCCGGCGTTTAGATGATAGGCGCGTTCGGCACCTTGTAGAATCGTTTCCTTATCCATCATTCGGTATTTTTGGATAGGTGCGCTTGAGATACTGGATTGGGCACAGTAACCACAATTTTCTGGACATAGTCCTGATTTGGTGTTGATGATCATGTTAAGCTTTACTTTGTTGCCGTAATAATGACTTCGTATCACATAAGCTGCCTGAAGGATCTCAAGCAGCTCATTGTCAGGGCAAGCAAGGATATTTAACGCCTCATCATTCGTGAGCTCGTGGCCATTTAATACATCAAGAGCAAGTTTTTTCCAGTTATTCACCATGTATCCTCTCTTTCCGCTATTAAGCAGTTCTTTTTAAATGTTTGAAGCTACCCTTTGATAAAACTGTTTTTTCTAGTCTAATAGCAAGAATTGCAGCTAGTACTGTAAGAATAATATCTTTTGGCATTGGAACGACCATCCAAGACCAAGCCATTTGGTAAGTAAAACCTTCAGGGGCTGCCGCCCAAAGTTTGTATGCCGCGTACATCCAATTTGTTCCGAATACATAATTAATAACAAGTCCGACCATAGCAGCTGTGATGAAGCCAGAAAGGGATCGGTTCTTTTCTACGATTTTTCCTACTACAAAAACAGCAATAACATATGAAACGATAAATCCAAAGGTAGGACTCAAGAGAGTGGAAAAACCAGCTCCGAATTTGGCGAAAACAGGAACGCCCACTAATCCTACAAGCGCATAAACAGTCATGGAAATCGTCCCTAAACGACTACCAAGAATCAAACCTGCTAAAATAGCAAAAAAAGTTTGTAGAGTAATTGGAACTCCACCTACCACCAAAAATGGCACAAAAGAGGTAATGTTTGCACCTACAGCCATTAATGCAACAAACATCGCTGCTAGTGTAAGATCAATTGTTTTTAATTTCATAAAAGTATCCCCTTTATTTTTTTATATAAATAAAGAATAAATTTTCAGAGTCTTTTTTGTCAACTAAATATTTTTTAGGTTAACAAAAAAGTTATTCTTACCTATAGAAAAAACGAACATTAGCCTTTGAGATTATCCTTTCAGAAAAGCTCAAAAAATTGTCATATTCCTTTCGTTAAATCATGTTTCTTTTTCCTCATAACCGTAGTAAAATACGCTTATAAAATGGAAGGGAAGAGAAGAGAAAGATGAAGTTTCCTAAAGATGTAATACTTGATTCTGTTGTTGAACGAAAAAACCACGAAGCCTATGGATTAGAATTTGTCCAAGAACTTGGAAATGATGATGCCGGTTACTCTGAAATGGTCGTTATCATTTTTAAATATAAAGATAAATACTACAGTGTAGATATCCAACATGTGAATGGTGAGAATAACTACGATCATTGGGACAAAGAGGTTGACTGCCCAGAAGTTGTTCGAAAGGAAGCCATACAATATTATTGGGAAGAAGTTAAACAATAAAAAATCGAAAGGCATCAAGATGGATTTTCATCTTGATGCCTTTTATTATTCCTTGACGGCAATGACACGAATTCTTTTATAATCCGCAATCCATTGATTATCGTGAAATAAGCTTGATTTTAGTTGATGTTCTATCCTTTTGATGATTTCCTCTTGCTTCTCCTCATCTAATCCACGAAAAAAACTCAGTGCGAACATCTTTATCCAGTTCTTTAAACCGTTCGGCCCTTCTAGGGGAGTTGGTCTATCATAGTGTTGGGCAAGTGTAACTCTAAAACCAACTGTCTCCATTAACGAAGAATATTCACCAATACTAGGATAATACCATGGGAAATCAGTTCTATGGCTATCTCTCCCTAATTGATGGCTTATTTCATTAATAATGGTTTGTACATTCCCTTTACCACCGAATTCTGCTACGAATCTTCCGCCTTGTTTTAAGCTTTTGTATATACATTCTAAAGCTTGCTTAGGTTGTGTTACCCAATGAAGAGTAGCATTAGAAAAAACAGCATCAAATTCACTTGTATAAAGTAGTTCTGTTGCATCTTGGACGAAAAATGGTATTTCAGGATATTTTTCTAATGCTTGTGCAATCATATTATTTGATTTATCTACCCCTATCACTTGGACCCCTTGTTCAAATAATCTTTTCGCCAAATCACCGGTTCCGCATCCTAAATCAAGGATTCGCTCTCCTTTGAGGGGGGCTAACAATTCAATGAGACTATTCCCGTATTTCGAGACAAATGAGTGATTTTTATCGTATAAGTTCGCATTCCATTGATCTGTTTGATGTGAAACATTCTCCATACCCAACTCTCCCTTGTTTGAATTATCAAAATTTTAACATATTTATGCATTTAAGAAAAATTTTCCAACAGGAATATGATATGGTATAGATAAGCGGTCGAAATAAGGGGAAATTAATATAACCTAGAAAGCAGTGATGTAATCATTTAAACAAAGGAGGAAAATCGATGTGAGCGATACTACAAAAAAGGAAGTTTATTCATGGTGTAAATCAATTGTGTTTGCATTTATTGTTGCTTTTATTTGTCGTCATTTCCTATTCTCACCTGCGATCGTTTATGGGGAATCTATGTTACCAACCTTTGAAGAACATGACCGGCTGTTGGTAAGTAAAGTATCGGATATTCAACGATTTGACCTAATAGTATTTAACGCTCCAGATTCAGATGAGCGGTATATTAAAAGGGTAATTGGATTGCCTGGAGATCAGGTAGAAGTGAAAGATGATACACTTTATATCAATGGAAAACCGATGGAAGAACCTTACTTAGAGGATATAAAAAAAGATCTACTATTCGATAAGTTGACAGGAGACTTTACACTAAAGGAATTAACAGGGGAATCAGTCGTGCCTGATGGAGCGTTATTTGTTATGGGAGATAACAGGCTACATAGTAAGGATAGTCGATTTTTTGGCCCAATTCCTGTGTCTTCTTTAATAGGAGAAGTGAAGTTACAGATTTATCCTTTAAGAAAAATTGGTATGCCTGAATAACTGTTTAGTAAAAACAATAAATCTAAAGATAACCTACTTCGAGCTTGAAGTACGGTTATTTTTTTTGCCAGGTGAAATGATATGTTTTATAAAGGTACTCTGACTAAAAGGAGAAGTACTATGACCAATAACAAGGAAGCTTATATGAGGAGTAATTTTTGGTCCGGTTTTTTATTTGGAATCGGCCTTGTAGCGTTTATTGACGAGACTGTATTTCATCAAATATTACATTGGCATCATTTCTATGACAAGCTAACAACCGAAATTGGATTAATCTCAGATGGTTTATTTCATGCATTTAGTTGGTTTGCTACGATAGCAGGGTTATTTCTGTTTTCCCATCTTCGAAGACAAAAAGCATTACAGATCCCTAGATGGATAGGTGGAATATTTCTCGGGGCCGGTCTCTTCCAATTGTACGATGGAACAATTCAGCATAAGCTATTGCGTATCCACCAAATTAGATATGTTGAAAATGTTTTGTTTTATGACTTGATTTGGAATATTCTAGCGGTTGTGTTAGTAGTTATAGGTTTGCTCCTATCGGTGCGTAAAACAAAAAGTGAGAACTGGGGAGGTATTGCAAATGGGGGTCGATAGTTACATTCAAGCCATTTGTGGTACTGAGAATTTAGTATATGGTTCAAAATTTTTACTGATTCCTTTTACGGTGCTGCTGGTTATGTATGTGACAGCTGCAATGAAACAAGGTAAGAAATGGCCATATTATCGCTCCTTCCTTTTTAGCTGTTGTTTTCTATGTGTTGCTATTTCTTCAATTGGCCCATTAGCAATACTTTCCCACGTTGATTTTAAGATACATATGATATGTCATTTATTATTGGGGATGGTAGCCCCCTTACTATTGGTATTAGCTGCTCCGATGACACTTTTTCTTCGAACATTACCGGTATATTTAGCCCGCCGTTTATCCAAGATTCTAAAGAGTTTTCCATTACGATTTTTCACTCACCCCGTTGTTGCCGCCATACTAAATATAGGTGGACTTTGGCTAGTGTACACAACCAATTTGTATGGTTACATGCATGAATATCCTTATCTTCATTTTCTCGTACATCTTCATATCTTTATGGCAGGCTATGTGTTTACTTTATCCTTTATCTCTATTGATCCAATGCCATATCGATTTCCTTTTTTATTTCGGGCAATTGTATTGGTTTGTGCTTTAGGAGGTCATGGGATTCTCGCAAAATATATCTACGCACATCCTCCCAACGGAGTATCTGCTACACAAAGCGAAATCGGTGGGATGATTATGTATTATGGGGGAGACGTAATTGATATAGTGGTTATTTATCTTTTCTGTCTGAAATGGCTCGGTTCAAGCCGCTTTCATAACGGAAAGAAAGAAGGAAGACAAAAAGCTTTAGGAATAGTATAAATTCATGTTTTTATCAGAAGCTATGAAGGTTAAATTATAGTGAGGTGAAAATATGTATTTTTATAAAGAGGATTTAATTAATATGATTGTACCTGACAAGCCAGATCCAGCAGCGGCTAAGGTTCTCCAGGAAGCATTGGGTGGACGATTTGGTGAGATGAGAACCATGATGCAATTCTCGTTCCAAAGTGCAAATTTTAGAGGAAATGCTAAACCTTATCGTGATTTAATTCGTGGTGTATTTCTTGAAGAACTATCTCATGTGGAGCTTGTTCAATCAACCATTAATCAACTACTGAATGAGTCTGGTTTAGATATGCCTGGAAACGCAGGTGTAGATGATGCACCGCTTGATGAGGCAATTAAACATGCGAATCCACATCACTACATAATGGGAGCAAAAGCTTCTCTTCCGGTAGATGCTGCTGGTAACCCGTGGAATGGGAACTATGTGTATGACCACGGAAATTTAGTAGCTAATCTTTTAGATAATGTTGTTCTTGAATCAACAGGTGTATTACAAAAGTCGCGTATTTATGAGATGAGTGATAACAAAGCATTCCGTGAAACACTTGCCTTTTTAATTGTGCGTGATAATGCTCATCAAAATGCATTTGCAAAAGCATTAGAGACTTTAGGAGTGGATTGGGGGAAGCTTTTCCCTATTCCTAACTATGATATTAATAAATACCCTGAATGTAAAAAATATGTGGATATGGGCTTCCATAACGCACAGTTTAATTTCAGACTTGATGCTACTTTAATGGGAGAAATCTTCTCAGGACAAACTCCTAGTAGAAACGGAGGAGAGCTGAGGGTGATAGAACCGCCTGCGGGCTACCCAGTTCCACAAATGCCAGAAATGCCAAATGAACACGCACCAGGATTAAGTGATTTAAATAATTAAATAAAAACCAAGAAGCACTTCGAAATATGGAAGTGCTTTTTATGTGGAAAATAAAAACTGTGTTAGAAAATGTAACATGAGTGTTGGGGGAGTTTTGTAATCCATATATACTTAAACCAACATAGATCATCATCAAAATTACATAAAGGCTCTCTAAGCAGTATCGGTGAGAGCAAAAAGCTGTCTAGGGTTCCGTTGGTTTAGTGTATGATCCACCCCTTACACTAGTATCAAGTCTGGTCCAAGAGAGAGCGTATAGAATTTTTTTTCTATATACACGGAAGGATAAAAGCCTGGGAGATTCATTCTCTCAATCTTTTATCCTTCTTTTATTTTTTTAAAAACAAAATCTAACAATGAGGTGAAGAGAATGAGAAAAATGAAGTTTGTATTTTTAGCAGTCGTATTGGTTGGAACAATGGTCTTAAGTGCTTGTGGAAGTTCAACAAAAGAAACTTCTGGAAGTGAATCCAGTGGCAGTACCGTTAAAATTGGTTTTAGTGCTCTACCTAGCTGGTACTTATGGCATCTCGTCGATCAAAAGGGATTCTTTGAAAAGTATGGTGTTGATGTTGAATTGGTCTATTTTCCAGTCTATGCTGACTCTTTATCGGCCTTAAATACAGGAAAAATCGATGGAAATACTCAAGCGTTGTTAGATGCGATTCCCCCTTTAGATAAAGGAATTGATTTAAAAACAATTTTTATTACAGATAATTCAATCGGTGGCGATGGAATTGTTGCGACAAATGATATTCAATCGGTTGAAGATTTAAAAGGAAGATCTGTAGGTACGGAACTAGGTACGATTGAACACTTCTTCCTACTGACTGCTCTTGAAGATGCAGGTATGACGGAATCTGATGTGAAATTCACAAACCTGACTGTACCAGATGCAGGGAATGCTTTTCTATCCGGAAATATTGATGCAGCTGGACTTTGGGAGCCATTCTTAAGCAAAGCAGTTGCCAAGGAAGGAACACATAAACTGGTTACTTCTGCTGATTATCCTGGGTTAGTATCTGACGTGTTTGTTGTTCGAGATGATGTTACAAAAGAGAAGAAAGAAGAGTTACAAAAGATTGTAAATGCTTGGTTTGATGCAGTTGACTACTTGGAAAAGAACCCGGAAGAATCCATTGACATAATTGCAAAAGAGGCTGGTATTACTAGTGAAGAGTTAACAGAAGGATTTAAAGGGTTTAAAATGTTTTCTCCTGAAGATAATCTTGCATCCTTTAAAGAAGGAAACAGTTATGATTCGTTCTATTATACCGCAGAAAAAAATGCAGAGTTCTTAAAGAGACAGGATTATGTGGATGAAATACCTGACTTCTCCGATTTTGTTGATTCGTCCTTTGTTGAAAATGTTTCAAAATAATAAGAATAGAAAGGATGAGTGAAATGAATCTACCAAAAAATAGAACAATTAGAAGCTTAACTTCTATACGTGAAGAGGTACCAAAAAAATGGTATTTGTTTGGAGTATGTATTACCTTTCTATTACTCTTCCTTTTCTGGGGCGGTATTAGGTTTATTAACATAGTTGATGAAGTCTTCCTCCCAACCCCAAATGGAGTGGTCCTTTCGTTAGCACAATCTTTTGGAAGCGCAGAGTTTTGGGAGCATATTGGAATAAGTGTGTATCGTGTATTTATGGGGTTTTTACTGGCTTGTGTAATTGGTATTCCGCTTGGAATATTGGCTGGAACCTTTAAATTCGCAGAATCATTTATTTTACCAATGTCAGAGTTTATCCGATATATGCCTGCAGCAGCCTTTATTCCTCTTATCATGGTATGGGCAGGAATTGGGGAAACAGCCAAGATTTTGGTGATCTTCATTGGTTGTTTCTTTCAGCTCATCTTGATGGTGGCCGATGATACCAATCGTATTAGCAAAGATTTGCTGTACGCTTCTTATACTCTCGGTGCGAACCGAAAGCAAGTGATTTTTAAAGTCATCATTCCCGCGTTACTACCAAAACTCATGACAACCCTTCGCCTGATTATGGGTTGGGCTTGGACATATTTAGTCGTTGCTGAGCTGGTGGCAGCGAATAATGGACTTGGCTATTTCATTATGAAGGCACAGAGATTCTTAGATACAGAGTCTATCTTTGTAGGGATTATTGTCATTGGTTTATTAGGGCTAATCATTGATAGAGCATTTGCGATTGCGAATAAAAAGTTATTTCCTTGGGTGGAAGGTGGGAATTAAATGGTTACTATTGTACAGCCAAAAGTGGTAGTTGATCCAGTTGACATTGAAATTGAAATCAATGGATTATCAAAAATCTACGAAACGAAAAACCGTACGTTCCAAGCTTTGGAGGATGTTTCTTTATATGTGAAAAATGAGGAGTTTGTTTCCGTTTTGGGACCATCTGGCTGTGGGAAATCAACGATTCTTCGTATATTAGCTGGTCTAGAAGAAGCAACGTCTGGGTCAGTTAAAGTATCGGGTGAGGAAGTACAAGGTCCAAGCGTCAAGAGGGGGATGGTCTTCCAATCTTATACCCTTTTTCCATGGTTGACCGTTCGTGAGAATATTGAATTTGGTTTGAAGTTAAAAGGTGTTAGCTCGAAGGAACGGAAAGACATCTCAGATAAATACTTAGAACTTGTTGGTCTTGAGCGGTTTGCCAATTCTTATGGAAAAGAATTATCAGGTGGTATGAAGCAGCGTGTTGCCATTGCCCGTTCGTTAGCAAATAACCCAGAGGTATTGTTGATGGATGAACCGTTCGGCGCACTCGATGCACAAACGAAGCAGTCCATGCAGCAGTTGCTATTAGATATTTGGAAAAAAGAAAAAACAACCATTGTCTTCATTACCCACGACATTGATGAATCTATCTTTCTTTCCCAACGAATTTACGTAATGGACGCTCGCCCTGGAAAAATAAAGGAGGAAATCAACGCTGATCTTCAATTATTTAAAAATGGTGAGCTAGTAGAAGTGGACCGATTTATGAAACTAAAGAAACATATCATTACACTACTGAAGCATTGATAATGATGGTTAAAAGGAGGGAAAAGAGGATGACACACGTTTGGTCGACCATTCTTTCTCCTGGTGGAAAATGGTCAGGGTTTATTAAACGGGGGAAGATTATTCGGTTTACTGCACTTGAGGAAGGTGCGAATGTATCAATTCTTTTTTATAACGCGAGGGACTTAGCCGAGCGCTATGTTATGTCTGACACTCTAAAGTCTCAGTTTACAAGCCATTTAACAAAAGGTCATGTTCTTTTAAGTGATAATGGCCGAGTGTTGGCAAGTATTGTAGAAGACAGTGTTGGCTGGCATGATCCAATCGCTGGATGTACAACTCGTGAGAAAACGGATGCAAAATATGGAGTAACCACCTATCAAATGCAGCGAAATGAGTGGTTTCGAAGTGGTCGAGAAAACTTGATTACCGAGCTTGCACGAAATGGCCTAGGGGCACGTGATTTAGTACCAGTAGTCAATTTATTTTCTAAAATAGCTACAGATGAAAATGGTCAATTAACATTCCAAAAAAATCATTGTCCAAAAGGTGCTACCGTGACCTTGAGAACGGAGATGGATCTGTTAGTTGTCCTTTCTAATACACCCAATCCTCTAGATCCAAAGACAGAGTATCCGGCTGTACCTGTCAAAATGGAGGTTCACTCTTCACCATCAGTAGAAGAGGATGACATCTGTGTTAATAATCGTCCAGAAAATCGGCGTGCATTTGAAAATACATGGGCTTATTACGCTTTATACTGATACTTTTCCCAGAAGGAGGACAAATAAATGCCTATTCTAACGAAAGTGGAAAGTCCACGTAAGGCTAAGGATGCGATTTATAGTGAAACCATCTTGGCTGGAAAAGGATTTATGCATAAGCTTCTACCCGGGCAAGTAATTAGAATCGTGGACTTAGAAGGAAACCAATCAGTGGATGCTTTGTTTTATGATGCGGAGAATCCTGATGATCACTATAGTATAGTTTTAACTATTGCTGAGCAGGGGAATATTTACCTAAAAACCGGTTCGACCCTACTTACTGAATCAGGTAAAGAGCTCGTCACCATCGTTGCAGATACGGTTGGTTGTCATGATGCATGGTTTAGTTTTTGTTCTGCACAAAGCAATACGGTCCGATACGGACATGACAAGATTGATATGCATAACTGCCGTGATACCTTTTTGCTTTTGATGGAAGAAAATCATGCGGGATATACAAAAAGGGATCTACCACCAAGCGTAAACTTCTTTTGTATTGTACCATTTACTCAGGATGGTGCCATTGAATTTGTTGATGGTATTTCTGCTCCAGGAAGCTATGTTGAGCTAAAAGCTAAATGTAGCACAATGGTTCTTCTTAGCAACTGCTCACAGCTAAATAACCCATGTAATGACTACAACCCAACACCTATTAAAGTCTATATTTGGGAATCGTAGACTGTTAGGTAGAGTTGCTTTCTCAAATGACCTTTTTAACGGAAGTGTAATACATCAAAAGGAGGAATTGTTCTGGAGAAATTGATTGATTTAAACTGTGATATGGGCGAAAGTTTTGGCCTGTATAAATATGGTGCTGATGAGGAACTTATGCCATTAATAAGCTCTGCTAATATTGCGTGTGGTTTTCATGCAGGGGACCCACATGTTATGCGGGAATCTGTTGAGTTGGCAACTCAATATGGTGTAAGGGTTGGAGCACATATAGGATTACCCGATAGACTAGGCTTTGGGCGTCGTGAAATGAAGGTTAAACCACAAGAGATATACGATTATACTCTTTACCAGCTCGGAGCTCTTGCTGGTTTTTTGCAAAAAAGTAATACATCATTGTCTCATATAAAACCGCATGGTGCTCTTTATATGATGACAGCTGAAAAAAGAGAGTTAGCGGAAGTAACGGTGGAAGCCGTGTTGGACTTCAATCGTGAAATTGAGATCTATACATTGCCTAATTCAGAGCTTTATCATGCGGCAAAAGAAGCAAAATTAAACGTAGTGAGCGAATATTTTGCTGATCGACCGTATGTAAATAATTATGTGAAAATGTTCGGCTGGACGTTAGAGGAAATCGGACAGCCAAACGAAATGGCCAAAAGGGCTTTGCAATTGTTGGAGGAAAGCCCAGTTGAAACGATTTGTGTGCATAGTGATACACCTAATGCACCAGCAATTATGAGATCGGTTCGAGAAGCCTTATTAGAAAATGGCTGGCAAATAGGGAGGAAATTGCTAATAGTTAAGTAAGTTGAAAATTCCTTCTATATGAAGATAATAAACAAATAACAAGCACCAAAGTATAATTGCTAATATGAGAAGTGAGTGTTTTAATAGTTTCTTCATAGTAGTAGTTTGAGAAGTAATGTTTAAAATAATTCCATGCTACATGAGGAATTTTTGTTGCAAATCTTGAATATAAAAAGGTGTCAGACATAGATTCTGACACCTTTTTGTTTCTTTACTTTTTCACTTGTTTAAATACCCATTCAATCATTTCTTTATTTTCATAAGCTGGTACCCATGAACCATGGTTATATCCAAGCTCTGCTGGATACTCCGTATAAATTGGATTTCCACCAGCATTCTGAATCGCTGCTACAATGTTTTGTGAGTAAGATACCGGGATGATAATGTCATCTACTGCATGGAATGCCCATATTGGTTTATTCACTAGCTTAGAGGCTTGAGCTGGATCTCCACCACCAGCAATTGGTACCATGGCAGCAAATAGATCAGGATATCTTATGTTCAGATTGAACGTACCAAATCCACCTTGAGACAATCCAGTAGAGTATAGTCGGTTGCTATCAATATTGTATTCATTTCTAACTTTTTGAAGAATATTATAAGCAGTTTCTAAGTCTTGGGAAAACTCGAACACTCTGTTTAGACTAATAATATTATTTGTGTCTCTAGTGATTCCAAACCCACCATCGTGTACATTACGTGCTTGAGGGGCAAGGACAAAGGCAGGATTCTTTGCTTGATTTTCAGGAGCTGCCCAGATCACAGCACCATCATTGGCTAGGATTTGCTTTTCGTTATCAGTACCTCGCTCTCCGCCTCCATGTAGGAATAGAACTAGCGGGTACGATTTTGAAGGATCATAATTTTCTGGTACATAAAGGCGATAAGGCATGTCATTGTAGGTGAAACTTAAGAATTTTGAAGCAATGGCTTCTTTTGTTGTGAATGTATAAGTGAACGAGGATACCGCACTTATCGTTTCTCCGTTATTAACTTCTAATGCTTTGCTATTAGCATTCCCACGAATGGCAATGGCTTTCACAGTGGTATCTTTGGTAACTGTAATGGGTGCAGAATATAAGTAACTATCTTTTGAAGGTGTTGATCCATCCAGTGTGTAATAGATATTTACACCTGGTGTTGAGGATTGTAGTTCAACTGTTTGTGACTTGTAATATGTACCTGATTCAATGGAGGCTTCTGGTGAAGCAATTTGACCGTTTGAATTTAGTTGCTTTGCTTGTCCTATAGGTGCAAATGCTTGAAATGCGAGGACGACTAAAAGTAGTGCGCATATGCCTTTCATTACTAATCTCTTCATGAAATCTTCCTCCTATTAACATAGTAAAATACAAGGCTAATCATAGATTATAAGCGCTTTCATAAAAAGATAGCCTTTTTCCTTTTTTCTTAGGAAAAAGTTTGCAAATCCTTTTAAAACAAGAAAGAGCTACAATTTCATGTAGCTCCTTCATAAAAAACGGTTCTATTCTCCTGGTAGTTAAGCCTCAATTTTTTTCACTCCATACCCAGCGATCCAAATGATGCAACCGCATAAAAGGGAAGCCCACCAAGAAAGGGAAAAGGAAGGTCCAATCTCTGGCATCAGTTTGCTTGCAACAATGATTAAAGCCATTGATACACTCCCGAAAATACCTGCCTTTATCATATCCTTTTTATTATTCGGCTTTTCAAGGAAGAGTGAGTCCTTAATAATTTTAAAAATATACCAAACTCCAAAGGATATACTAGCTAATATAACACTAAAAACAATGATAGAGGTAAGAGGATACACCGTCGTTGTTATTTCTTTGAATTGAGATCCGATCAGAATAACGATAGAACGTATGATTAACATATAACTTATTACATTTAATGCGAGACCACTTATGAATGGAAGTACTTGGCGCTTTTTTTCCTTTGGAAGGTTTTCAATGATCTCATCAGCATACTGCTTAGGATTGGGTCCAAAGATTTCTTTAGCTGTTTTACCTTCGTTTTGAGCCTCTAATAAATGGTCGAGCATTTCCATTAACACTTCCTCGGACTGTTGCTCCGAGAGGGTTAGTTGCAGTCGAATGTATACTAGCATGTCACCATAATATTTTTCATTTTCTTTGGTTAACCCTTCGCGCTTTCGATTATTTTCTTCAATCAGTTGCTTTGCTTTCATTATTAATCCTCCTTTGAAATAAAGAATGAACGGGAAGAAAAACCTGCTCCCACTCTAATGCGATGGTTTCTAGCGCCTCTTTTCCAGCATCTGTTAGATAATAATACTTTCGATTAGGTCCAGATTCAGACGGCTTCATTTCTCCCCGAATGAGGCCGTTTTTTTGAAGACGAAGAAGAACAGGATAAATGGTTCCTTCACTCACATCACTTAAACCAATGTCTTGAAGCTTTTTAGAAAGTTCATAACCATACACAGCTTCCTTCTCAATTACCGCTAAAACACAGCCATCCATAATCCCTTTTAATAGCTGACTTCGAAAAGACATAAAGCATACCCACTTCCTGGTACATTGCATAACAAGATAGCTTTAGAAAAAACAACTACTTTGTTATACATGGTAGTTACCTTTATTGTAAGTAACTGGTTTTTATTTGTCAATATGGAAAAATCCCCCTCTCTGCACTAAGATTATTTATATACAAGAATAGGGGGGGATTTTGTGATTAAGGCGGTGTTAATGTTAAGGGCAGTATGGATACGGGTATGATTGGAGTTTGGAAGAAGGATGTTCATTGGGAAGAGGTTTTGCCAGACTATATAATTACAGACTTACAGGAGCTAATTGATTTGGTCGATACTTTGAATATGGAGAAAAGAAGGGACGCTTAAAGATCCCTTCTTTTCATTTATTCTATTTTTACCATTATCTTGTCGATTGCATGATAGCCATAGCCTTTTCGATTCCAAAAAGGCTTTTTTGGTTGAACACGATTATCCGAGTCGGTAGCTCTAGACATAATGGTGTATTCACCTTTTTGCTCAGCTCTCCAGTGATAGTACCAAGTAGTCCAAGGATAACCATTAGGGTCCAAGGTTTCTATGTTTGCATCGTACCACGATCCTCCATTGTCAGTACTAATTTCAACCTTTATTATATGTCCTTGGCCAGTACAGGCTATTCCCCTTATTGTGTGTGTGCCCGTTTGTAAAATATCTCTATCCAGTGGCTGCTGAATCGTTGAATTTACATGGATTGTGGTCACTGGAACAGCTTCTTTGTTGCTTTCTTTGTACGGGTAATATACATAATCAATCGTTTGAAAGGGACCTGTAAATGGAGAATCAGTAACGATTATTTGCTTAATCCATTTAACCGAGGCCATAGCATACCACTGTGGAACAATTAGTCTTAAAGGAAAGCCGTGCTTAAAAGGGATAGGTTTGCCATTAAATTCATAAGCAATAATCGTGTCTGGATGAAGAGCTTTTTCTAAAGGAAGACTTCGAGTGTAAGAGACTAATTGATCAGTGTCTTTACGCTCCCCATAATCAAATCCTTCAACAACTACTTCTAAAGCACTTTCTTTTATACCTGCAAGTTCTAGTACATTTCTTAATGGTACACCTTTCCAAAGTCCTTGGCTCACCGCCCCTTTTTCCCACTGCTCACCAAACACTTTCGGCTCGAAAAAGCTTCGCTTATTCCCTGAACATTCAAGAACTACCTTTACCTGTTTTGAGGGTAATTGGGTTAGTTGTTGTAATGAAAAAAACAATGGTTTTTTCACATGACCACTAACGGGCAGCCAGTAGCTAGAGTATGAGAGCGCTGGGTAGGAAAAGTGATTGCGTCTATAGAAAAGTCGAGAAGAAGTGGTGTCGTTGTTTAGAAAGGAGATCGGTGACTCTTGATTCTCAGGATGAAGGCTTTTGGTTATTAAATAAGGTTTTGCACTAGGTTGGAAGTGATTATTCATCTGTCTCCTCCGAATTTGATAGATTGTTTTGTAAAGAATATGTGGCTACCGGATGAAATAGTCTTTTGTGGCTGAAAAGACCTTGTTTTTACGAAGACAATTTGGCAGTATAAGAGAGGGTTAAAACTAGTTTGATCGGAGGAATACAAATGGCTAACTTGCCAAATTGTCCAAAGTGCCAATCGGAATACACATACGAAGATGGTACATTATATATTTGTCCAGAGTGTGCACATGAATGGACAGCAGAAAGTGAAATAAGTGAAGAGCAAAAGGTCGTGAAGGATGCAAACGGGAATGTACTAAACGATGGTGACACTGTTTCAGTTATTAAGGATCTAAAAGTAAAGGGATCGTCATCAGTGATTAAGATCGGTACGAAGGTGAAAAATATTCGTCTTGTCGAAGGCGATCATGATATTGACTGTAAAATTGATGGATTTGGTGCGATGCAATTAAAATCGGAATTTGTAAAGAAAATATAGCATAAAAATTGATTGATTAAAGCCGTATAATACATATTTGTGGTATTTACTGGATATATAAGGATATACTAGTAGGAAGGGAACATCCATATGGTCTTCTAGTTCTCATTTGTAGAAGGCAAGAGACCCTTAGGAAGGATGGCCAAAAATGACTGTAATCGGTTACCAAGCTCAAGTAGCAGATGGAATTAGAAAAAAAGGAATCAAAAGAGTGAACTCCTTTTTTAAAACACCTGAAGAAGCAGTAGAAGAGGCTTTTTCTTTAAAGGAAAAGTTGGATTCAAGATACAAAAATAAAATCAAGTGGGATTATGGTAAGAAAATTACAGGCACACTTGAAAAAATGAAGATCCTAAAGGGGTACTTAGAAGGAGATGAAGATTCCAGTGCTTTTTATCTTCAGATTACTACCTCAGAGATTCAGAGAAATTTAAAATTATCTACTCCTAGTAAGCCCAAAAAGTTTACTGCGAATGACAAAAAAGTAATGACAAAAGTAGCTAAAATATTTGTATAAATTTATTTCCTATGTGGTTGGAGAATATATGTAATTATTACTTATCATTGTTTTATTGCTCATAACCTGTTATTCTTAGATAGAATTATTTTTGTTCGGTCTGTAAGGAAAAAATAGTGAAAGCTTTTTCGCCTTTGATATCTCATTGAGCAATGATAGTATTAATTGTGGAGTATTCCACGCAGGAGGAAACAACATGCAACAAGGTACAGTAAAATGGTTTAATGCAGAAAAAGGCTTCGGTTTTATCGAGATTCAAGGTGGAGAAGATGTATTTGTTCACTTCTCAGCGATTCAAGGCGAAGGATTTAAATCTTTAGACGAAGGTCAAAAGGTTACTTTTGATACTGAGCAAGGTCAACGTGGACTTCAAGCTACGAACGTAAAAAAAGCTTAAGTTAAATATACGTAAAAACAGATGGTCAAATGGCCATCTGTTTTTTATGCCTCATTAAGATAAAAGAAATGGTGCTAAAACCTTTGAGGTTTTAGCACCATTTTTATTGTTAAAAGATAAGAATGTATAAGATTTTTGACTTTGAGAATTGTCTAACTCCAGCGCCCTAGCGCTTTTCTTATTCATGCACTTTGAACGTATTTACCATTGCTTGAAGATCTTCAGCCATTTTAGCTAATGAATGAGCGGAAGCGGTGATTTCTTCCATTGAAGCAAGCTGTTCCTCAGCACCTGCA